>JAJXWF010000128.1 GCA_021781735.1 Actinomycetes bacterium | reverse complement strand
CTGCACCGACGCAAGCACCATCGGCATAGTCCGGAGGTCGGCATAGGACATCACCAAGCTGCACGGGCCGGTCAAGGGCACCTACTACGACGCGTACGTGATGATCGACATCTACTCCCGCTACATCGTCGGCGCCCACGTCCACGCCCACGAATCCGGGCCCCTGGCCGAGGAGATGATCAAGGAAGTGTTCGGCGTCCACGGCGTTCCCCACGTCGTCCACGCCGACCGCGGCACCTCGATGACGTCCAAAACGGTCGCGACCCTGCTCGCCGACCTGCACGTCACCCGATCCCACTCACGCCCCCACGTATCCAACGACAACCCCTACTCCGAAGCCTGGTTCAAGACCCTGAAGTACGCGCCGACCTTCCCCGACCGGTTCGGCGCACTCGGCGACGCCCGCGCCTTCCTCACCGAGTTCGTCGACTGGTACAACCACGCCCACCACCACGCCGGGATCGGCCTGCACACCCCCGCCGACGTCCACTACGGCCTCGCCAGCACCACCCAAGCACAACGATCCGAGACCCTGGCCCAGGCCCGCACCAGCCATCCCGAACGATTCACCACCACCACCGACCCCAAGATCCTCGACCTCCCACCCACCGTCTGGATCAACCAGCCCGAAGCACCATCCCCAGCAGCCGCCTAACTCCCACTGGCCTCATCCACCTTGACAAGTTCCGCATTGCCTCGGCGTGTCGTGCAACATACGTGCAATATGAGGGGCAATTTCTGTCCCCAACTGCCTACTTCTGGCCGCTTGCTCAACCTGCTGAAAACAAGCGTATGCCCTAGTGGGCGAGCGGGAAAGAGGGGTGGTCGGATCTCCTCGAGATCTGGTGGGCCTAACTGGACTTGAACCAGTGACCTCCGCCTTATCAGGGCGGCGCTCTAACCGACTGAGCTATAGGCCCGGGCCTGCCGCGGACGCGGCGAGCACGAAGTCATACGTTATCCCACCGCGCGCGCGGTGCTCAACTTGGCCCGGACGTCCCGGATCGCCGGGCGTGGGGTGAGCGATACCGGCGGAAGCCCGTCCGCTGTGTCCTGCGACGGTGCCGGCGGACGAGACCGTCCCCCGAGCCATCGGGGCGCTCATCGCAGGGAATTCGCGGGTGGCGTCTCCACCGACGCGAGGAGGCGACGATGACGAGCCTGCCCAGGAATGCCTACGCCTCGGATCCACTCCCTGGGAGAATTCAGGCCGCGCGATCGACGCGCACCTGGAATGACTGCTGCCGCGAGAGGAACGCGAGCGCGGCGGACCCGGCAAGGCTCTCGACGTCGGCTGCGGCATCGGTATGTACGCCGAGACGCTCGCGCGACACGGCTGGGAGGTCACCGGGGTCGACATCGTCGACCGGGCGCTGGCCAGAGCCCGCGGACGGCTGGTGTCGAGCGGTCCTCCGGCCACGATCGTCAAGGCGGACGCCGCAAAGCTGAGCCCGGCGGTGGTCGCCGAGGGGTTCGACCCGGTCCTTGATGTCGGCTGTTTCCACTCGATTGGCCACGGACGGCGGGCGTCCATGACGCGCGGTCACCAGGCTGTCCACGCAGGACTCGACCCTGCCGATGCTCGCGTTCGCCTGGCCGGTCGGACCGGCGTTCGTGTCCGTCGCTCCACCCGCGAGCAGATCCAGGCCGCGTACGCGGCCTCGACGGTGGTCGAAGTCGTGAGGCCGGACACGCGATTGCCCGGCCTGCCCCGGATCGCGCGCAATTACGATCCCACCTTCTACCGGCTGCTCCGCAGACCCGCGCCATGATGGGGCGCCGGAGGCACCCGCAGCGTCGACCTGGCCACGGCAAGGTCCCGCAGCGGAGTTGGTGGAGGCTGCGCGGCTCGTCGGGGCGAGGGGGTCAGTCCTCGGCGAGGGTGACCTCGAGGCCGCCGAGCACCGTGGCCGCCAGGTTGTAGAGGAACGACCCGAGCGTGCTCAGCGCGGTGATGAGCAGCACGTCGACGACTCCGAAGACGGCGGTGAGGCCCAGCACCCGGGAACTACTTACGTAGTCCTGCAGCTTGAACGTGTTGGTGCTGCCGGGCGAGGTGAGCAGGTCGCCCAGCACCTTGTTCACCGCGTCGAACGCCCCGGACGCGCTGATCACGCTCCAGATCATCCACACGGCGACGAACTGGATCACCGCGAACGCGATCGAGAACAAGAAGGTGGTCTTCATCACCGACCATGGGTCGATCCGCGAGAGCCGCAGGCGGGCCTTGCGCACCCGGCGCACCCCCGCGCGACGTTCGGACGCCGGCATGCCGTACTGGTTGGTCGGCGCCGTGCCGCCCAATCCCGGTTCCGCCGCAGAGCGCAGCGCCGACGGGCCCTCGTGGGCGACGGCCTCCAGCTTGTCCGACGTGGCTTCGACCGCGCTGCGCGCCTTGACCGACGCGGCGTCGGCGCCCCGCTGGACGGCGGCGGCAACGTCACGCGCCCCCGCGCTGAGCCGACCGCCGGCCCGCCGGAAGATGCCGTAGCCCCCGTCGTCGGACTCGTCCGGTGCGCCAACGAGCGGCTGGGGAGCCTGCTGGGGTCTCAGCGCGCTCTCCGGATCGCCGCCGAACGAGATCACCGGACGTACCTGGGTGGGCATGTCGTCGTCATGCACGGCGTTGAACCGCCGGGTGGGCTCACTCACGGTTATCCTCCTCGCCGGGCACCTCTGCGGGCCCCGTCGGGTCAACGGTACCTGAGGAATCGCCCTCCTCATTCTCGGTGGGCGCCTCGGTCCCACCCGCGACGACGGCCTCGACCTCGGCCTCGGCGCGCGACTCGGGGTTGAGCGCGATGACCGACACCTGGTCTTCTCCACGGACGCCGACGAACTTCACCCCCATCGTGTCGCGGCCCTTGACGGCGACCTCGCCCACCGACGACCGGGTGATCTGCCCGGATGCCTTGATCG
Organism: Actinomycetes bacterium; assembly: GCA_021781735.1. Taxonomy (GTDB): domain Bacteria; phylum Actinomycetota; class Actinomycetes; order Propionibacteriales; family Propionibacteriaceae; genus JAJYQH01. The sequence continues at coordinate 5,847 of JAJXWF010000128.1, read as the reverse complement.
CGATGACCTCATCGGACTCGCCGACGATGAGGCCGCCGACCAGCGAGCCGCGATCCTCGTTGAGCCGCATCGCCTTGATGCCGAGCCCGCCGCGTCCCTGCACGCGGTACTCGGACACGGCGGTGCGCTTGGCGAAGCCCCCGTCGGTGACGGTGAACACGAACCGCTCGTCCTCGGCAGTCCCGGCGGGAATGATGCTGAGGCTGAGCAGCGAATCGCCTTGGCGGAAGCGCATGCCGGTGACACCAGATGTGGCGCGACCCATCGGGCGCATTTCGTCGTCGTCGGCGTGGAACCGGATGGCCTGGCCCTTGCGCGAGATGAGCAGCACGTCGTCGTCGGCGCTGCACAATTCGGCGCCGATCAGCTCGTCGGCCTCGTCGCGGAAGTTGATCGCGATGACACCGGCCTGGCGGGGCGAGTCGTACAGCGGAAGCGCCGACTTCTTCATCAGGCCGTTACGGGTGGCGAGCAGCAGGTAATCGGCGTCCTCATAGGTGCGCAGGGTGAGCACCTGGGCGATCTTCTCGTCGGGCAGGAAGCTCAGCAGCCCGGCGACGTGACCGCCCTTCGCGTCGCGCCCCGCCTCGGGAAGCTGCCATACCTTGGCCCGGTAGACGCGGCCGAGGTTGGTGAAGAACAGCACCCAGTGGTGGGCGGTGGTGGTGAACAGGTGTTGCACCTCATCGTCGGCCCGCAGTGTGGCACCGCGGACGCCCTTGCCGCCCCGGTGTTGCACTCGGTACTGGTCGATCGAGGTGCGCTTGGCGTAGCCGCCCATGGTGATGGTGACGACGACGTCCTCGTCGGGGATGAAGTCCTCGTCGCTGAAATCTCCGTCGGCCGCGACGATCTGGGTGCGTCGATCGTCACCGAACCGGTCGACGATCTCCTGCAGCTCGGCGCTGATGATCCGACGCTGGCGGCCCTCGTCGGAGAGAATCGCCTTGAGGTCTTCGATCAGGATCTCGAGCTCACCGAGCAGGTCGATGATCTTCTGCCGTTCGAGCGCGGCCAGGCGGCGCAACTGGGTGTTGAGGATGGCGTTGGCTTGGAGGTCGTCGATCTCGAGGAGTTGCTTCAGCCCCTCGCGGGCCTCGTCGGTGGTCGGGGACCGGCGGATCAGCGCGATGACCTCGTCGAGCATGTCGAGCGCCTTCACCAGCCCGCGCTGGATGTGCGCCTTCTCTTCGGCGTCGTCGAGCCGGAACTGGGTGCGCCGGCGGATGACCTCGAGCTGGTGCTTGATCCAGTAGCTGATGAACTGGTCCAGCCGCAGCGTGCGGGGGACCTCGTCGACCAGCGCCAGCATGTTGCAGCCGAACGTGTCCTGCAGCTGGGTGTGCTTGTAGAGATTGTTCATCACCACCCGCGGCTGGGCGTCGCGCTTGAGCACGATCACCAGACGCTGGCCGGTGCGGGCCGAGGTGTCGTCGCGGATGTCGGCGATCCCGGTGAGACGGCCGCCGTTGACGAGCTCGGCGATCTTCATCGCCAGGTTGTCGGGATTGCACATGTAGGGGAGCTGGGTGACCACGAGCAGCTGGCGGCCGCTGCGGTCCTCCTCGAGCTCGATCACTGCGCGCATGGTGACCGACCCGCGTCCGGTGCGGTAGGCGTCCTCGATGCCCTGACGGCCCACGATCAGTGCACCACCGGGGAAATCGGGCCCCTTGATCCGCTCCATGGCGGCCTCGAGCAGCTCCTCGCGGGTTGCCTCGGGGTGGGCGAGCGCCCACTGCGCGGCGTCGTTGACCTCACGAAGATTGTGGGTGGGGATGTTGGTCGCCATGCCCACCGCGATGCCGGTCGAGCCGTTGACGAGCAGGTTCGGGAACCGGGCCGGCAGCACCGTGGGTTCCAGCTCCTTGTTGTCGTAGTTGGGCTGGAAGTCGACGGTGTTCTGGTCGATGTCGCGCACGAGTTCCATCGCGAGCGGAGCCATCCGCGTCTCGGTGTACCGCATGGCCGCGGCCCCGTCGTTGCCCGGGGAGCCGAAGTTGCCCTGCCCGGCGACGAGCGGGTTGCGCATCACCCACGGCTGGGCGAGCCGTACGAGGGTGTCGTAGATGGCCGAGTCGCCATGCGGGTGGTACTTGCCCATCACGTCGCCGACGACGCGGGAGCACTTGTTCCAGCCGCGGTCGGGACGGTAGCCGCCGTCGTACATCGCGTAGATGACCCGCCGGTGGACGGGCTTGAGCCCGTCGCGGACGTCGGGCAGCGCGCGTCCGACGATGACGCTCATCGCGTAGTCGAGGTAGCTGCGCTGAATCTCGTCCTGCAGGTCGATCTGCTCGGTGCGCCCCTTCTGATGGGCCTCGATGCCGGCGTCGGCGGCGCCATCGACCACGACGTCGGAGCCGTCGCCGGAGGACTCGGCGGTCGGGTCGAGCTCGTCATCGGGGCCGTCGAAGGGTCCCTGCGGGGTGTCGCTCATCGCATCCTTCTCACGTGTCGAACCAGGGGTGGTGCGGGTGGTGCGTCCGGTGGCCCTCGCGGCCCCCCGGTGTGTGCGGGATCGGCCTCACCTGCCAGGTCCCCCGCCTGGGACGGGGTGTGTGGCCGGTGGTGCACGTTTCGCGCGGTGTGGAGTTGTCGGTCGGACGCCGGTCGGCGTCCGACCCTGCGGAATCGACCTCACCTGCCGCACGTCGCTTCGGGAGGGGTGTGTGGCCGGTGGCGTCAATGACGCGGGGGGTGGCAAGGGGGCACGCCCCTTGCGATGAACAGCGCTAAATGTCGAGGAAGCGGACATCCTTGGCGTTGCGCTGGATGAAGTGGCGGCGCTGTTCGACGTTCTCGCCCATCAGAACGGAGAACATCTCGTCGGCGCGGGCGGCGTCCTCGAGCGTGACCTGGAGCAGGATCCGACCCTCGGGGTCCATGGTGGTGTCCCAGAGGTCGGAGGCGTCCATCTCACCGAGGCCCTTGTAGCGCTGGATCGGGTTGACGCTCGGCAGCTTCTTCCCGGATGCCACGCCCTCATCGCGCAGCAGGTCGCGCTCCGCGTCGTTGTAGGCGAGCTCGTGGGGGGAGTTGGTCCAGCGGAGCCGGAACAGCGGCGGCTGGGCCAGGTAGATGTGGCCGTGGTCGATGAGCGGCTTCATGAACCGGAACAGCAGGGTGAGCAGCAGGGTGCGGATGTGGGCGCCGTCGACGTCGGCGTCGGCCATCAGCACGATCTTGTGATAGCGCAGCTTGTCGAGGTCGAAGTCCTCCTGGACGCCGGTACCGAGCGCGTTGATGATCGCCTCGACCTCCTTGTTCTGGAGGATCTTGTCGAGGCGGGCCTTCTCGACATTGAGGATCTTGCCGCGGATCGGGAGGATCGCCTGAGTGCGCGGGTCGCGTCCGCCCTTGGCGGAACCGCCGGCGGAGTCGCCCTCGACGATGAACACCTCGCACTCCTCGGGGCGGTTCGACGAGCAGTCGGACAGCTTGCCGGGGAGGTTTCCGCGTCCGAGCAGCCCCTTGCGGTTACGGGCGATGTCGCGGGCGCGGCGGGCCGCGATCCGGGCGGTGGCCGCGGCCTGCGACTTGCGGACGATCATCTTGCCCTCGTCGGGGTGCTGCTCGAACCAGTCGCCGAGCCGTTCGTTGACGACCTTCTGCACGAACGAGCGGGCCTCGGTGTTGCCCAGCTTGGTCTTGGTCTGACCCTCGAACTGGGGCTCGGCCAGCTTGACCGACACGATGGCGGTGAGACCCTCGCGGATGTCGTCGCCCGACACGCGGTCGTCGCGCTTCTTGATGAGGCCCCAGTTCTCGCCCCACCGGTTGACGGTGTTGGTGAGCGCCGCGCGGAACCCCTCTTCGTGGGTGCCGCCCTCGTGGGTGTTGATGGTGTTGGCGAAGGTGTGCACCGAGGAGTTGAACGTCATGTTCCACTGCAGCGCGATCTCGACGCTGATGCCCTGTTCGGTCGACATGGCTTCGACGTCGATGACCGTCGGATGCAGCACGTCACGGCTGGCGTTGAGGTATTTGACGTAGTCGATCAGGCCATCCTGGTAGAGGTAGCTGTCGTGCAGCGGTTCGCCGTCGTCGTCGACGTGCCCGTCGCGCCGGTCGACGAGGTCGATCGACAGGCCCTTGTTGAGGAAGGCCATCTCGCGGAACCGGGCGGCCAGGGTCTCGTAGCTGAAGTCGGTGGTCTCGAAGATGTCGCGACCCGGATAGAACGTGACGATCGTGCCGGTCTGGTCGGTCGCCTCCATCTGCACCAGTTCGGTGGCGGGCGTGCCCAGCTGGAACTCCTGGTGCCAGCGGTATCCGTCGCGCAGCACGTCGACGATGAACAGGTCGGACAGAGCGTTGACCACCGATGAGCCGACGCCGTGGAGGCCGCCGGAGACCTTGTAGCCGCCGGTGCCGAACTTGCCGCCCGCGTGCAGCACGGTGAGCACGAGGGTGACCGTGGGGATCTTCTCGATCGGGTGTTCCTTGACCGGGATCCCGCGGCCGTTGTCGGTGACCCGGCAGCCTCCGTCGGCGAGTAGTTCGACGAGGATGCGGTCGCAGTAGCCCGCCAGCGCCTCGTCGATGGAGTTGTCGACGATCTCCTGGACGAGGTGGTGAAGGCCGCGCTCGCCGGTGGAGCCGATGTACATGCCGGGACGCTTGCGCACGGCCTCGAGTCCCTCGAGCACCTGGATCTGACCGGCGTCGTAGTTGTTGGCCTCGACGTGATGGTCGGTGCCGATGCTGCTCGACAGCTCGAACACACTGCTGCCGTCGTCGGGGTAGGGGTTGTCGTCGGTGAGTTCGAACGGGTTGTCGACCTCGGGGTCGATCGGCTCTTGAGCCACCATGTCTCCTTCACATGACCGTGCGGAACCCCGATCAGTCGGTGGCGTGGCCGTGTCGGGCATCGGTGCCGGCTGCGTCAGAATTCCGCGTACCCCCGAATTCTAGCCCATTCGCGTCCGGGCCCCGTCTCATGGTGGGCGTGGCGCAACCGCCAATGGGTGAAATCGGGCCCTGGGGCGCATTCTGAGACGACAGAGGTCAGGACCGCACCCCCTCCCCATGGATGGATGGCGACCGCTGCGGGGGCCTCACCGCACCGTTGCGACGTCCGGACGCCGGCGCGGCGCACGAGCCTCGGTAGGCTGGCCCGATGTTCGTCGACCACCTCACGGTGAGCGGATTCCGCTCCTACGCGAGCGCCGACGTGCCCCTGGGGGCCGGGGTGACGATCTTCGTCGGCCGCAACGGCCAGGGCAAGACCAACCTCGTCGAGGCGGTCGAATACCTTGCCACGTTGTCGAGTCACCGGGTGTCGAACGACCTGCCGCTGGTGCGGGTCGGGGAGGCCCAGGCGATCGTCCGGGCGAGGGTGCAGGCGTCGGCCGGCGACGACCGCCAGTTGCTGCTCGAGGTCGAGATCAACGTCGGACGCGCGAACCGCGCCAGGATCAACAAGTCGGCCCTGTCGCGGACCAGCGAGCTGGCCGGGGTGCTGCGCTGCGTCCTGTTCTCGCCCGAGGACCTCGCGATCGTCAAGGGTGAGCCGTCCGATCGTCGCGCGTTCCTCGACGAGCTGGTGGTGAGCCGCTGGCCGCGGATGGCGGCCGTGCGATCCGATTACGACAAGGTGCTCAAGCAGCGCAACTCGCTGCTCAAGTCGATGTCGGGCCGGTCGGTGCGCGACGCGGGTGCCGAGGCCGAGTCGACCCTGGACGTGTGGAGCGGCCAACTGGCAGGCGTCGGCGCGGAACTGCTGGCCGCACGCCTCGACACGCTCGCCGACCTGATGCCGCTGGCGGCGCGCGCCTACGCGACGATCGCCCCGGTACGCAACGTCGCCGCCGCCGAATACCGCACGTCGCTGTCGCTGCCCTC
>JAJXWF010000009.1 GCA_021781735.1 Actinomycetes bacterium | reverse complement strand
AGATGGGCAGCCTGCGGAACAGCGGGTAAGGGACGTGCCGCAGCGCGGACATCACCCACCGCATCGCCGACGGGCTCCACACGATCCGCTGGTGGGCCGCCAGGCCGTCGATGATGGCGGCCGCCACCTGCGACGGGTCCTGCGCCAGGGGCGCCTCGCTGAGGCCGTGGGTCATCGGCGTCCGCACGAAGCCCGGCCGTACGACCATCACCTGCACCCCGTCGCCGCGCACGGCTTCGGCCAGGCCGAGGTAGAACGCGTCGGCCCCCGCCTTGCTCGCGCCGTAGGCGAAGTTCGACCGCCGGACGCGCTCTCCTGCCACCGACGACAGCAGCACCAGCGCCCCGTGACCCTGCCGGCGCAGCCGTTGCGCGGCGACGACGCCGGCGAGCACGGCCCCGGTGTAGTTGACCTGGCCGAGCCGCAGGGCGGCGTCGACGTCCTGCCAGGCGGCCTCCTGGTCGCCGAGGACGCCGGCGGCCACCAGCACGACGTCGATGTCGTCACCGCCGTCGAACACAGCCCCGAGCTGCACCCGGGCGGTGTCGGCATCGGCGAGGTCGAGGTCGGCCTCGGTCACCCGGGCTCCGGCGTGGCGCAGCCCGTCGGCGGCCGCTCCGCGGGCCGGGGAAGGGCGTGCGGCCAGGACGACCTCGAGGTCGGCACGGCGGTCGAGCCAGCGATGCACGGTCGCGAGGGCGATCGCCGAGGTGCCACCGACCAGCACGACGCGTTGGGGAAGATTGTTGGCATCCTTCACAGCTGCAGCCTCCGGGCGAGATCGGACATGAACACCCCGTCGGGGTCGACGTCGCCGCGGACCCCGTTCCACTCGGCGAGCCGGGGATACATCGCGTGGGCGGTCTCGGGTCGCATGCGGGCGTCCTTGGCGAAGTAGGACCTGCCGCCCGCCGCGATCACGGACTCGTCGAGCCGGTCGAGCAGCCGGCCCACCGCGGGATCGCCGGCCGGCACATCCAGGGCCAGCGTCCAGCCGGGGCGGGGGAACGACAGGTGGCCCGGGTTGCCGGGGCCCATCTTCTTGAGCACCGACAGGAACGACGACAGGCCGTTGCTGCTGAACGTCTCGGCGACCTCGCGGATGATGTCGGACGCATCGAGCGGGACGAGCACCTGGTACTGCAGCAGACCCCGAGGACCGTAGATGCGGTTCCATTCGGCGACGCCGTCGAGGGGGTGGAAGAACGTGCCGACCGACTGCGCCTCGCCCTCGCGGCGCTTGGGCGCCTTGCGGTACCACACCTCGTTGAAGGCGGCGACGCTCCATCGGTTGAGCAGTCCGCCGGGCACGATCGGGGGGGCCGTGACCCGGGTCGAGGCCGAGAACGACAGCGGCCGGCTGCGCCGGGCGGCGGGGAGTTCGTCGACGGTGGCGAACCGGCCACGAGTGAGCACCGACCGGCCGAGGCTGGCGCCGCGGGCGAGGGAGTCGATCCAGGCCACCGAATAGTCGTACCGGTCGTCGTCGGCCATCTCGGCGAGCACCGAGTCGAGATCGGGACACCGCCACGTGTCGACCAGGACCGTCGACGTCTCGACCCGGGTCATCCTGATGGCTGCCCGCAGGATGACCCCGGTGAGCCCCATGCCGCCGACGGTGGCCCAGAACAGGGGATCGTCGGGCCCGAGCCGGCGGATGACGCCGTCGGCGGTGAGCAGTGTCAGCGCCTCGACATGATGCCCGAAGCTGCCGTGCGTGTGATGGTTCTTGCCGTGCACGTCGGACGCGATCGCCCCGCCCACGGTGACCTGCCGGGTGCCGGGGGTGACGGGGACGAACCAGCCGTGGGGCAGCAACTCGCGGATCAACTGGTCGATGCTGACCCCCGCCTGCGCCTCGACCACCCCGGTGGCCTGGTCGACGCTCACCACGGCGCGCCGACCTGTCATGTCGAGCACGACGCCGCCGCCGTTCTGGGCGGCGTCCCCGTAGCTGCGACCCAGCCCTCGAGCCAGGACACCCCTTGGTCCGGCGTCGCGCACGCGTTCGGCGATCCGCGCGTCGGTGGTGACCTCGTCGACCTCCGCAACCGAGGGTGCGGTACGGCCCCACCCGCTCAACTCGACGTGGCGCGGTCCGCGGACGGTCTGCTGGTGTGTTGGCACGCCGGTCAGCGTATCGACCCCGTGGTCGCCGTCACCAGCGGATCGGCATTCACCGGGCGTAGACGCTGACGAAGTCGCGCGAGGTGGTCGTGTAATAGCGGTCGGCCGGACGCTGGTAGTCGTGCAGCAGCAGCTGGGGCGTCGGGTTGTTCGGGTTGTTGCCCGCCTGGTAGCTCATGAACGACACCCACGCGGGGTTGATGTCGAGTTCCATCGCCCGCACCGCTCCGGCGCGCTTGAGGATGTCCGCCAGGGTGCCAGCCGACAACGCGTCGCCGGACGCGTAGACCAGGTCACCTTGGGCGGTGATACCGACGCCCGAGCGGAAGATGTAATAGCGGCCCCCGAGCGTGAGGCCCCAGTTGATCTGCGGATCGGAGTCGATGTTCGGGGCGATCTTCCCGTTGTCGATGAGCAGCGTGAGGTTCTGGCGCACGCCGACCACGTTGGAGGCCATGTGCACCTCCTTGTTCCACGAGCCGATCGTCATCGAGCCGTCCTTGTAGAACACCTCCGAGGCCGCGCCGCTCGTCAGGGTACCCGCGGTCTTCCCGTCGAGGTAGAAGCCTCCGTGGGCGTCTGCGAGCTTGAAGGCGCCGTTCCAGGTGGCAACGAGTCCGCGACGCTGGCTCGGCGGGATCCAGTCGGGCACCGTCCACGTTCCGCCTGGCTGGCTGAAACCGGGGTGCAGGTTGAACTTCAACAACTTGTGGCTCAGCCACACCACGCCGGTGAGGTAGGAGGTGTGGCTCGCGTCGGGCCGTACGTAGGCAGCCTGGACCGCCGGCTGGCCCTTCACCTGGACCAGGGTGGTCCACTGGCCCTCGTGCGGCAGCGCCGGCTGGACGGGAGTGGTCATCGGGGGCCGCATGGCGATGGTGAGGGCCTGGGCACTCGCCTTCTGTGCCTGCTGCTGGGAGGTCGACGGCGCGACGGACTGGGCCACGGAGGGGGCAGAGATGGGGGGCGGCGCGCCGCCCACCTTGGGGGGATGAAGGTCGTACTGCCACTTCTCGAGCGTCACCACGACCGGGGCGAAGCCGTGGTCGCGCGCCCATTCAGCGAGCCGGGCCGCGACCGAGTCGCCGCCCGGGGCGGTGAGGTAGGAGCCCACCGACCAGGTGAGCCAGACGAGCACGACAGCGCACGCTGCCAGGGCGCCGCGAACCCAGCGCCGCCGCCACATGCGTTGCCACAGGGGCAGCCGCCGTGGGGGCATCGCGCGCCGGGCCGGCCGGGTCGACTGCATGGTTGCCACGAGCTGGTCACTCCTCACGGATCCTGGTTCAGGCTGACACTTCGCCACGGAACCTAGCACCGCGCGCCAAGACCCGGCTGAACCACGCCTGAGCGCACTTGTCAGAGGGTCGAGCGACGGGCGCGGTGCGCCGCCCGGGATCGCCTCGGCATGGGAGGGACCACGATGTCCGTCGCGGATTCGTGGCTCGGCGGCACCGGGGTCGGGCCGGCGTCCGGTGGCTCCAAGGGCCGGGGAGGACGCAGCGAGAACAGCGCCCAGTAGAGCACCGCGTTGGCGAGTTGGAACACGGCGGCCATCAGGAACGGCGCGGCGAGGTCGACCTGGTCGAACAGCCAGCCCCCGACCGCCTGGCCCGCGGCCATCGTCCCCTGGGCGGGCAGGTTCGACAGGGCGGCGACGCTCGCACGCTCCTGCGGGTCGGCCATGTCCTGGGTGAACGACTGACGCAGCGGCAGCCCGATCCGCTGCACCATCATCCGGGCGATGTAGACGACCCCGGCGAGCCAGAATGTCGGAGCGAGCACCATCGGCACGAGCAGCGCGGCGCCGATGATCCGGACGACCACGATGGCCCGCACCGTGCCGAGCCGGCGGGCCACCCGTGATGCTGCCAGCGTCGGCGCCAGCGAGGCGATGTTGACCAGGGCGAACAGCAGGCCGATCGTGGCGGGGGTGGCGCCGTAGCGGCGGAAGAACCAGTAGCTGACGAACGGCCCGAACAGCCCGATCCCGGCACCGTTCGTGGCGTTGGTCACCCAGAACCGCCACAGGGCGGGCCACGAGCGTCGCGGCCACCGCACTCGGGGACGCCGCTCGCCGGCGGTGCGGGGGCGCCGTGCGGGCTCGCGGAGCCACAGGCCCAGCAGTCCGGCGAGGGCGGCGAGGACGGCGGCGATGAGGAATGCCGGCCGGTAGGCGGCCGTGGCCTCGGCGGGCGTCATGTGGGGGGTGCTCCGCACGACCATGGCAGCCAGCCCTCCGAGCAGCGCGCCGATGCTCGAGACGAACGACAGCCGGGCGAATGCGGCGGCCCGCCGGTCGGCGCGAACGGTCTCGGCGATCAGGGCCGACTCGGCCGGCTGGTACGGGCCGACGTTGCCGGCGCCGGCGCCCGAACCACGGCCGAACGATCCCAGTGCCGCGGCGAGGAACAGCACGACCGTGATCCGGGTGGTCGCGAAGGCCACCGCGGAGCCGGCTGCGATGAGCGGCACCACGATGAGGAAGGGTCGGCGTCCCCATCTGTCGGCGAGCAGGCCGATCGCCGAGCTCATGAGCGCCGAGGCCACGGTGACCGCCACGAACAGCGCGCCGATCCGCACCGCGCTGAAGCCGATCTGGGCGAGGTAGAGCGCGGTGACGACGGATGACACCGCCCGGCCGACGCTCATGGCGATCCGAGACAGCAGGATCACCCGGAGGTTGTGGTCGGCCCATTGCGGCACGACGACCGCCCAGAACCTGCGCACCGGGCGACTCTAGTCGCGTCGTCCTTCCGGAGGCTCGCCGGGCTGGCGAACCGACGCGCGCCGGCGTCAGCCGTCGCGGGTCAGGAGGGCGTCGATCCCTGCCAGCGTGACGATTCCGGTCCCCCTGCGGATCAGGCCAGGCTGGTGATCGCCAGGTATTCGGCGTCATGGAGGTCGGGCCACCCGTGATCGCGGGCCAGGGGCCAGGCCGTCGCTCGCGTTACGCGATCACCCAACAGCCGGATCCTCAGTCCGGTCATCCTCGCGTGCAGCTGCTCGGCGTCGCGATCGTCGAGACGGCCGGCCGTCACCTCGCCCAACAGCAGGGCCAACGCCTCCGACCTCAACGGGTTGGGAGCCACGAGCTGATGTGCGGGGTCGACGGGCATCGCGTCGCGGGCGATCCGCAGGAGCACCAGGGGGTCGATGACGACCCGAGCCATGGCTCACACTATGGCGGGCCCAGCGCGCGCGTCGCCACTGGAGACGATGGGGGCGCCGGATGTCCTGGCGCTCTGCCGGTCGTGTCCCGCGGACAACCCCGGGGGGTTTGCCCGCGCGTGCTTGGATGGCGTCATGACCGACGACAATTTCCCCCGGTTGGTGAGCGCCAGCCGCACCGTCGCCGCGCCCGCGGCCCGGATCTTCGAGTTCATCGCCGACCCCGCCCAGCAGCCCCGGTGGGACGGCAACGACAACCTCGGCCACGCCGACGCGGGCCAGCGGGTGCACGCGGCGGGCGAGGTGTTCAGCATGCACAACGCCAACGGCGCGGTGCGTGAGAACCACGTGGTGGAGTTCACCGAGGGACGCCGCATCGCGTGGATGCCGGCGGAGCCCGGCGGGGAGCCGATCGGCCAGGTGTGGCGCTGGGAGCTGGAACCGCTCGACGACGGCCGCACGGTGGTGACGCACAGCTACGACTGGTCGGGGCTCACCGACGAGAACGAGCACCGCCTCGCGCGCGCCCGGGCGACCACGAGCGAGCGGCTCCTGGCCTCGGTCGACCGGCTGGCCGACCTCGCCGAGGCCGAGGGCTGAATCGTCCCGCCGGACGCGGGAACCTTCCCGCGTCCGGTTGCGGCCGGCCCGGGTGGCTGGTTCAGGCCACCACCCGATGCTCTCCCGTGTAGACGTTGAGCCGCGATCCCCTGACGAAGCCGATCAGCGTCGAGCCGGAGTCCTCGGCGCACTCGACGGCGAGTGATGAGGGGGCCGACACGGCGGCCAGGCAGGGGATTCCGGCCATCACGGACTTCTGCACGAGTTCGAACGACGCGCGGCCCGACACCATCAGCACACACCCCACCAGCGGCAGCCGGGCGTTCATCATCGCCCAGCCGACGACCTTGTCGACGGCGTTGTGGCGGCCCACGTCCTCGCGGACCACGAGTGGTTCGCCGGCGGCGGTGAACAAGCCGGCGGCATGCACGCCGCCGGTGCGATCGAAGGCCCGCTGGTGCTCGCGCAACGCTCCGGGAAGCCCCGCCACGGTCCGGGCGCTCACGACCGTCGGGTCCAATGCCACGTCGAACTGGGTGCGCCGGCGCAGCTGCTCGATGCTGGCGGTGCCGCAGACGCCGCAGGCCGACGATGTGAGGAAGGCGCGTCGAGCCGTCTCCGATGGCGGTCGGACGTGCGGGGCGAGGGTCACGTCGACGACGTTGTAGGTGTTCTGAGGGACGCCGGTGTCGCCGAGCAGCACCGATCCGGCGCAGTAGCGAGCCAGGGAGATGTCACCCGCCGAGCGCACCAGCCCCTCGGAGAACAGGAATCCGTGCACGAGTTCGATGTCGTGCCCGGGCGTGCGCATGGTCACGGTGAGCGGCTCGCCGTGGATGCGGATCTCGAGGGGTTCCTCGACGCTGAGCTGGTCCGGGCGCGGCGTGGCCGTTCCGGCGTCCGTGTCGAAGGTCGTCACCCGTCGTCCCAGTGTCACCCGCCCCATCCGGCCAGCCTGCCACACCGCGTCGGTGGGACGAAGTGCTCCTCGGGCGGGCGGGCCTCGTCGCGCGTCCGCGCGGGGTCAAGGAGCGGTGGGCATGGCCCTGATGCAGGCGTCCACCCTGTGGGGTGTGTTTGTCGGCCGCGCGCGGGCCGGCGCGGCTCTAGTAAGTTTGCCCGCATGTCTCTTGGGCACGAACACGACAAACACCGGGCCGCTCCCGCTGACAACGAGCAATATCACGCTCAGCGTCTCGGCACCGGCTTTCCGATGACCCACCCGTTCGCGAAGGCGCCGGTCACCACGCCGCCCTACAACATCGACGGGTTCGTCAAGGAATTCCTGCACAACCTCAACACCCACCAGGGTGTCGCGTTGTCTCGGTCCAGTTTGAACGACCAATATCTCGCGCTGGCCCGCACTGTCCGGGGCTACCTCATGGCCCGCTGGCTCGAGACCACCCGCAAGCAGCGCCAAGCCAAGGCCAAGACGATCGGCTACCTGTCGGCCGAATACCTGCTCGGACGCCAGTTGAGCAACGCCCTGCTGGCCGCCGACCTCGCCGACATCGCGCGCGACGCGATGGCCGGGTGCGGTCTCGACATCACCGAACTCGCCAACGTCGAGGTCGAGCCGGGTCTCGGCAACGGTGGGTTGGGGCGCCTCGCCGCCTGCTTCATCGACTCGCTGGCCACCATGAACGTTCCCTCGATCGGCTACGGCATCCGCTACGAGTACGGCATCTTCCGGCAGACGTTCGTCGACGGCGCGCAGGTGGAGCAGCCCGACAACTGGCTCAAGCTCGGCAGTCCATGGGAGTTCGCCCACCCCGAGTCGGCCGTCCGAGTCGACTTCGGCGGTCACACCGAGACCTGGACCGACGAACTCGGGCGCGAGCGCAGCCGCTGGGTGCCGTGGTGGAACGTCCTCGGCGTCCCGTACAACTACATGGTCCCCGGCTACAACAACGGCCGCGTCAACACCCTGAGGTTGTGGAGTTCCCAGGCCACCGACGCCTTCGACCTCGCGATCTTCAACACCGGCGACTACGCCGAGGCCGCCCGGGCCCAGACGTTCGCCGAGAACATCACCAAGGTGCTCTACCCCGAGGACTCCACTCCTCAGGGCAAGGAACTGCGGCTGCAGCAGCAGTACTTCTTCGTGGCCTGCTCGCTGCATGACTTCATCGAGAACGAGCTGGAACCCGGGTTCGACCTGCACGACCTGCCGCAGCGGATCGTCTTCCAGCTCAACGACACCCACCCCGTCATCGCGGTGCCCGAGCTCATGCGCATCCTCGTCGATCTCAAGGGCCTCGACTGGGACGAGGCGTGGGAGATCACCCAGGGCTGCTTCGCCTACACGTGTCACACGCTGTTGCCGGAGGCCCTCGAGGTGTGGTCGACCGACCTCCTCGGACGCCTGCTGCCGCGGCACCTCGAGATCATCTTCAAGATCAACGAGCACTACCTGCGCGAGGTGCGCACCGCCCGGCCCGACGACGAGATGCGTGTCAGGCGGATGTCGATCATCGCTGAATACCCGGAACGGGCAGTGCGCATGGCCTACCTGGCCACCGTCGCGGCGGTCAAGGTCAACGGGGTCGCCGAACTGCATTCCCAACTGCTGCGTGACAAGGTGCTTCCGGATTTCAGCGACTACTGGCCCGAGAAGTTCATCAATGTCACCAACGGCGTCACCCCCCGCCGTTTCATCAAGCTGGCCAACCCCGGGCTGGCGAGACTGATCAGCGACACCATCGGCAAGGGCTGGCTGACCGATCTTGAGCGGCTCCAGGAGCTCGAGCCGTACGCCGAGGACGAGGATTTCCGCGTCCAGTTCCGCGAAGTCAAGCGGGCGAACAAGGAGCGGCTGCGCCACGTGTTGCGTGAGCGTGACGGCATCGACCTGCCCGAGGGCCATCTGCTCGACGTCATGGTCAAGCGGCTGCACGAGTACAAGCGGCAGAGCCTCAAGCTGCTGCACGTGGTGTCGCTCTACGAACAGCTGATCTCGGGCAAGGTGAGCCTCGACCAGGTGACGCCGCGCACCGTCGTGTTCGGCGCGAAGGCCGCCCCGGGCTACCGCATCGCCAAGGAGACGATCCGGCTGATCAACGCGGTGGCCGCGACGATCAACTCCGACAGCCGGATCGGTGACCGGCTGCACGTCGCCTTCCCGGCGAACTACAACGTCACCCTCGCCCAGACGCTCATCCCGGCGGCCGACCTGTCGGAGCAGATCTCGCTGGCCGGTCTCGAGGCGTCCGGCACCGGGAACATGAAACTGCAGATGAACGGTGCGCTGACCATCGGCACCGACGACGGCGCCAACGTCGAGATCCGCCAGTTGGTCGGCGACGAGCACTTCTTCCTGTTCGGCATGGTCGAGCCCGAGGTCGCCGAACTGCAGCAGCGCGGCTACCGGCCGATGGACTACTACCACAACGATCCCGAGCTCAAGGCGGCCATCGACCTCATCGCATCGGGCGCGTTCTCGGGTGGGGATCCGATGGGCTTCGAGTCACTCGTCTCGAACCTGCTCTACGAGGACCGGTTCATGGCCCTGGCCGACTTCCGCTCCTACATCGACGCTCAGCAGCGGGCCCAGGACTACTACGCCGACGAGACCGCCTGGACCCGCTCGGCGATCCTCAACGTGGCCCGATCGGGCTACTTCTCGTCCGACCGGTCGATGCGCGACTACCTCGACCGCATCTGGACGCCGCGTCCCTGAATCGCAGGGTGCCCGGGGGCGCCCCGGTCCGGCCGTGGCCGGCCGGGAGCGCCCCACGCCGCGTGACGCAATGCTTCCTCGGCGTCCGTGTCGGGGCAGGCTGTGGCCGGCCTCGGCGGGTTAGTGGGGCCCCGTATTCACCGTATATACCCCAGGGGGTATGGTTGTCGCCATGGACATTGTGATTATCGGAGGCGTCGCCGGTGGCATGTCGGCCGCCACCCGGCTGCGCCGACTCGACGAAACCGCCACGATCACGGTTGTCGAGCGCAGCGGATACGTGTCGTTCGCGAACTGTGGGCTTCCCTATCACGTCGGCGGGGTGATCGCGCACCGCGGGAATCTGCTGCTGCAGACCCCCGAGTCATTGCGCGCGCGCTTCGGCATCGACGTGCTCGTGCACCACGAGGCGGTCGGGATCCGGCGCGACACGCATGAACTGATCGTTCGCGACGCCCGCACCGGCGATGACCTCGTGCTGCATTACGACAAGCTCATTCTGTCGCCGGGAGCGCGTCCGGTGCGCCCGCCGATCCCCGGCATCGAGCGCGCGCTCAGCCTGCGCGACGTCGAGGACACCGACGCGCTCGTGCAGGCGACGCAGGACGTCCACGACAGCGCCGACCTCGACGCTCTCGAGACGTTGAGCGTCTCCGCGCCGAGTGCCGTGGTCATCGGCGGCGGCTTCATCGGTGTCGAGATGGCTGAGAACCTGTCGGTGCGCGGTCTGCAGGTGACCCTCGTCGAGGCGATGCCCCAGGTGATGGGCCCGCTCGATCCCGAGATGGTGGCCCCGGTGCACGACCGGATCCGAGAGCACGGCGTCCGCCTCGAGTTGGGGGCCGCGGTCACCGAGATCGGCTCGAACACCGTCACCCTCTCCAACGGGGAGGTGTTGCGGGCCGACATGGTGGTGGCCGCGATCGGCGTCCGCCCCGAGACCTCGCTGGCCGTGGCCGCCGGCCTGAGGATCGGTGAACGGGGTGGTATCGCCGTCGACGACCACATGCGCACGAGCGACCCCGACATCTTCGCGGTCGGCGACGCCGTCGAGAAGCGCGATGCCCTCGACGGCGGTGACGTGCTCGTTCCCCTCGCCAACACCGCCAATCTGCAGGGGCGCCGAGTGGCCGACATCATCGCCGGGCGCGCGGTGTCCGGCCGGCCGGTACTCGGCACGGCGATCGTCGGCGTCTTCGGGCTCCAGGTCGCCTCGACCGGCTGGAACGAGAAGCGGCTGCGCGCGGCCGGGCGCACCTACCGCGCGATCCATACCCACCCGGCCTCGCACGCGACCTACTATCCGGGCGCCGCGGGCATGGCCCTCAAGCTGCTCGTCGACCCGGACACCGACCTGATCCTCGGCGCCCAGGGCGTGGGCGAGAGCGGCATCGACAAGCGCATGGACGTCATCGCGACCGCGATCACCGGAGGGCTCACGGCGTCCGAACTCGCCGAACTCGAACTGGCCTACGCACCGCAGTTCGGCTCCGCCAAGGACGCCGTCAACATGCTCGGCTGGGTCGACGAGAACATCTCCACCGGCACGACCGACACCATCCAGTGGCACGAGCTCGCCGACGCCCAAGCCTCGGGCGCCACGCTGCTCGACGTGCGCACCCAGGGTGAGCATGACGCCGGCAACATTCCCGGTGCCCTGCTCATCCCGGTCGACGAGCTGCGCGAGCGGCTCGACGAGGTGCCCGACGGTCCGATCGTGGTGCACTGCGCGGTCGGCATCCGCGGCCACATCGCCACGCGGATCCTGCGGGCCACCGGGCGTAGCGACGTGCGTAACCTCGACGGGGGCTATCGCACCTGGGCGGCGGGCGCGTCGATCTGACCACGGCTAACGCGCAGCGGGCGGCGTCCGGGAGTAACCGGAGGCCGCCCGCTGCGCGATCGGGTCGGGGTGGTTTCCCGGTGCCCGGGGTCAGGACGCCGGGTGAGTCGGCAAGGTGCGAGAATGGCTGACCCTCAGGCCAGGGAGAGGAACAGCTTCTCGAGTGAGGCGATGTCCATCTTGTTGTTCTCGGGGTCGACCATGCACTGTCGCAGCCCGAGGGAGATGGTCGCGAATCCGGCGCGGTCGAGGGCCTTCGACACGGCAGCGAGTTGCGTGACGATGTCGCTGCACTCGCGGCCCGACTCGATCATCGCGATGATCCCGCCGATCTGGCCCTGCGCGCGCTTGAGCCGGCGCACCACCGCAGCCATTTCATCAGAGTTGAGTTCCATGGGACACCTCCCCGGGTAGGGCATCAGTCTAGGGCCCTGACCCAGGGGCCGGGAACGGGCACGGATGGCGCCAGGACCCGGTGCCGCTCACCCCGACCGCGCCCGCACCTGGTGGCGTCCCCGGAGCTACCGACCGACCGAGGACCACAACTGGGGAGATCGCCCCGGCGGAGGCGATCTCCGCTGGGCGCTGGCGATGTCGGCGGTGGGGGTTGCGTTGCTGGCGATCTCTGCTGTGGCTGGCGAAAACTACGGTCGATTGGCAGCGTTCGCCAGCAGAACCGTCGTTATCGCCAGCCGCGCGAGCCGGGACGGGAGCCACTGAGCGCGCGAGCCGGGACGGGAGCCACCGACCGCGCGAGCCGGGACGGGAGCCACCGACCGGGCGAGCCGGGACGGGGCCCCGTCGGGGGGCGAACCGGTGCGTCGTGAGCGACGTTGGGGCCCGCGGCCTCGGGCGTGCCCGAGCGTGCTCAGGTGGGATCGAGCGTGCTCAGCCGGATCACCGTGCGGAGGTTCCGGGTGGTCGTCGAGGTACGGTACCGGGCTTTGGCAAGGAATTTCGCCATCGGATCGATGGTCGAGGCGCCGACGGCGCAGGTCCACGCGAGCACGCCGGACGCCGCCCGCGCCCAGTCGGCCCCTTCCGGGGCATCACGCTCGACCTCGTCCAGCAGGCCTGGGTCGGAGCAGAACGTGAGATAGACGTGCCGATCGGGGTCGTCGTCGCGGTACGGCGTCGCGACGAGGACGCCGGCCAACTCGGCTTGGTCGACCACGACCACCCGCGCGTCGTAGCCGAAGTCGGCGCGGAGTCGCTGCTCGGCCTCCCGCTTCACCTCCGACGCCGGCCGATCGGTGGTGATCACGACGTTGCCCGAGGCGAGCAGCGTCCGGGCCGCCCGGACGCCGTCGACGGCGAGCATGCTGGCCCGAAGCGCCGCGGATCTCACGGTGAGGCCGTTGACGTTGACGCCACGCAGCAGCACGACGTCGGTGTGCGGGGCGGCGGCGGACTCGCTCATCGCTCCAGTGTCGCAGGATCCCTCGTGCCGGTGCCCGCCCTGGTCGGGTGGGCCGCAGAACACCCGGTCGCGGCACCTGATTCAGTGGGTGGTCACGAGTCCCGGTCATTGGTCGCGGGCCGACGCGCGCGATCCGGAGTCCCGGGGGCTGATCACGGGTTCCGTCATGCGGATCGCACGCCTAGCCTTGGGGCATGCCAGCTCTGCGTTCACGAACCACCACCCACGGCCGCAACATGGCCGGGGCCCGTGCCCTGTGGCGCGCCACCGGAATGACCGACTCCGACTTCGGTAAGCCGATCGTGGCCATCGCCAACAGCTTCACCCAGTTCGTGCCCGGCCACGTGCACCTCAAGGACATGGGTCAGCTGGTGGCGAGCGCGGTCGCGGAGGCTGGTGGCGTGGGACGGGAGTTCAACACCATCGCCGTCGACGACGGCATCGCGATGGGCCACGACGGCATGCTCTACTCGCTGCCCAGCCGCGAGATCATCGCCGACAGCGTCGAATACATGGTCAACGCGCACAAGGCCGACGCCCTCGTGTGCATCAGCAACTGCGACAAGATCACCCCCGGGATGCTGCTGGCCGCGCTGCGGCTCAACATCCCCACCGTGTTCGTGTCCGGGGGACCGATGGAGGCCGGCCGGGCCATCATCGGCACCGACGGCACGGCGCAGAGCCGCCTCGACCTCATCGACGCCATGGTCATGGCCGTCGACAACTCCGTCGACGACGAGACCATGGGGATGGTCGAGGCGAACGCCTGCCCCACCTGCGGCTCGTGTTCGGGTATGTTCACCGCCAATTCGATGAACTGCCTCACCGAGGCGCTCGGCCTGTCACTGCCGGGCAACGGGTCGACACTGGCGACCGCGGCGGCCCGGCGTGAGTTGTTCCTCGAGGCCGGACGCCTTGTGGTGCGGCTGGCCAAGCGCTGGTACGAGGACGACGACGATTCGGTGCTACCGCTGTCGATCGCGACCAAGGAGGCGTTCAACAACGCGATCCGCGTCGACATGGCGATGGGCGGGTCGACCAACACCGTGCTGCATCTGCTGGCCGCCGCCCACGAGGCGAAGGTCGATTTCACCCTCGACGACATCGACCGGTTGTCGCGCGTGACGCCCTGCGTGTGCAAGGTGGCGCCGAACACCCACAACTACTACATGGAGGACGTCCACCGCGCCGGCGGCATCTCCGCCATCCTCGGGGAACTGCACCGGGCGGGCATGCTCGACCCGGCGCACGCCGTGCACAGCCCCGACCTCGACACCTGGCTCGCCACCTGGGACATCCGCAGCGGGACGGCGTCCGAGCAGGCGATCGAGCTGTTCCACGCGGCGCCCGGCGGGGTTCGCACCACCGAGGCATTCAGCAGCACCAACCGGTGGGCCAGCCTCGACACCGACGCCGAGTCGGGCTGCATCCGGTCGGTCGAGCACGCCTACAGCGTCGACGGAGGCCTGGCGGTGCTCAAGGGCAACATCGCCGTCGACGGCGCGATTGTCAAGACTGCCGGCGTCCCCGAGCACCAGTTCGAGTTCACCGGAACCGCGAAGGTCTCCGAGAGCCAGGAGGAGGCCGTCGAGCAGATCCTCGGAGGCAGGATCGAGCCGGGCGACTTCGTCGTCGTGCGCTACGAGGGTCCCAAGGGCGGTCCGGGCATGCAGGAGATGCTGTATCCGACGGCCTACCTCAAGGGCGTCGGCCTCGGTCCGAAGTGTGCGCTGGTCACCGACGGCCGATTCTCGGGCGGCTCGTCGGGCCTGTCGATCGGGCACGTCTCGCCCGAGGCGGCGTCCGGGGGTGCGATCGGGTTGATCGAGGACGGTGACCAGATCCAGGTGTCGATCGCCGAGCGGCGGATCAGCCTGCTCGTCGACGATGAGACGCTCGCCACCCGGCGTGCGGCCCGGGACGCCGCCGGGTGGAAGCCCAGGAACCGCCAGCGCGAGGTGTCGATGGCGCTGAAGATCTTCGGCTCACTCGCGCTGTCGGCCGACAAGGGCGCGGCCCGCCACTTTCCGGAGTGAGGGAGCACACATAGTCCTGCGCGCCCAGGGCCGTCCCCGCCAGCGGGGACGCCGGTTCGGTCCCGCCCTGTCGTCGCCGGCGTCCCCGGCCGGCCCTGTCCGCGCGCCGCGGGTCGCCGTCATCGTCAACCCGGCCCGGTCGCGCGCCCGTGAGGCCCAGGATCTGCTGAGCGCCGACCTGGAGCGGGCCGGCTGGAGTCGGGCGTTCGTGCTGCCGACCACCGTGGCCGAGCCGGGCGGCCCGCAGGCCCGGGCCGCGCTCGATCACGGCGCCGATCTGGTCGTGGTGATCGGGGGCGACGGGACGCTGCGCCAGGTGGCTCACGAGTTGGTCGGTCACGATGCCGCGCTCGGTATCGTGCCTGTGGGCACCGCGAACCTGTTCGCCCGCAACCTGCTGCTCGCGCCCCGACCGTTGGCCGAGTCGGTGCGGATCGCCCTGCACGGGGACCGTGCCCGCGTCGACGCCGGGCTCGCCACCATCACCACCCGCCACGGCAGCCATCGGGCGACTTTCCTCGTGCTCGCGGGGATCGGCCATGACGCGCTCACCGTGCAACGGGTCCCCGAGGTGTTCAAGCGGCACCTCGGATGGCTCGGCTACTTTGGACCGGCCGCGTTGACCGTGCGTCGCAGGCCGACGCGGATGATGGTGCGTCTCGACGACGCCGACCCGATGGTGCTCGAGGCCTGGAGCGTGCTGGCGGTCAACTGCGGAAGGATCCCCGGTGGCGTGCGCATCACGCGCGGCTCGCTGGCCGACGACGGGCTGCTCGAGACACTGGTGGTCACGGCGTCCTCGGCCAGGCAGTGGGCAGGGATCGCGGTCAAGGGCCTGCTCGACCTGCCGTACGACGTGCCGGGGCTGCAGCAGGACGCCGCCCGGCGGCTGCGGGTGCTCCCCGATCACGCCCAGCCGATGCAACTCGACGGCGATGTGGAGCGCGCGGTGACCGCCGTCGACTTCGAGATACGCCCCGCCGCGCTGACCGTGGTCGTTCCGCCCCGCGAAGGTCGCGGCGTCACGACTCAGAACAGCCCGGTGGCGGGATCGCGATCGGTCACGCAGTAGCGCAGTCCCGAGGGGGCCACCATGACCGACCACCGGGGGCGCCGTTCATCGAACACCGCCCCCAGTTCCTCGTGCTCGCGCTGCGTGAGCATCGAACGACGGCAGGAGAGGTCGGGGTGGACGCCCGCCGTGGGGTTACCCACCCGCTGGAAGGTGACCCGCACGGGGATCGACTCGGGCCGCTCGAGCGCCCGGAAGTCGGGGTAGCGGCTCGAGGTCACCGGCCATCCGGTGAATTCACTCCAGAAGGCGACCTCATCCTCGAACAGTGCGCTGGGGACGTCGAGGCAGGCCTGGTCGACCAGCACGTCGAGGTTGCGATCCTGGACGCCGGCATCTTCGGGGCCTTCGTCGGTGAGGGTGAACCGCACACCGGCCGGGGACAGCATGGACCGTCGGCCGCGGGACGAGCCCGTCTCTCGCGCGCCCAGGGACCGGGCGTGAGTGCTGGCGGTCCCTGGATCGTCGGTGACGAGTTCGAGATGGACCGTGGGATTCTCCGCGTCGACGCCGGAGAGGCGCAGCCACGGGCTCCCGGATCCCGGGGTCAACGTGATGACGGCGTCGGTTCCGTCGGGGCGGGCGGTCGGCGTCGACCGGGTCACGGTGGACCAGAAGCGGGTGGACTCGGGGAGGTAGTCAGTCGGGACGTCGATGACCAGATTGACCCACCGAATGCTGGACATGTCCCGACTCTAGCTTCCGGTTTGGCATGCCTAAAGGGAAGCTGGCTTCCGGGTAGGCGTGCCCGGGCCTCACGGTCAACCCGCGCTGGTCGCCGACCCGGTGGTCGGCGAGGGCGGGGGGACCGGCGTCCCGACGTGCGTGTGGCGCCGCCACCGGGTGAACCCGAGAACGTGCAGGGCCACCACCGAGGAGACGATCGCCACCACCAGCGAGTGGGGCGAGCCGATGAGCCGTTCGACGGCGATCCACCCGAGGCCCCATGCCGCCGACACCGCGACCGCCACCCGATCCCCGAGCCAGAAGCACCACCACGTGACCACCCCGCCGATGACCAGCAGCACGAGGCTCGCGAGGACGTCGGAGATCCACCAGGAAGGGCGCAGGCCGAGTTCCACCACGGTGGCGGCGACCGCCGAGATCGACAGGGTCGTGGTCCACCCGAGGTGCAGCCCGAAGGTGAAATCGAGCAGATACAGGTCGACGTGACGCAGGTCGGGTGCGGTGTTGATCCGGTGCACGGTCACCACCAGCACGGCGACCAGACCGAGCAGCAGCAACGCCACCATCCCGAGACGCAGCGCCAATGGCCAGGACGCCGCCAGCAGCACCGGCCAGGCGGCGTCCACGAGCGCGATCGCGGGAGCGAACCAGGCGATCCGGCGGTGCACGGCACGCTCCCGCTGGACCGGTCTCGCCTGCCAGACGGCGTACACGACGAGCGACAGGGCCAGCAGCCAGTCGATCCAGAACGCACCCGCGGCGGGCGCCAGGCGGCTGCCCGAGGCCGAGATCGCGGCGGTGACCTGCCGGACGCCGGTGCCCGGCCAGAACCGCACGCCCAGGCCCGCGATCGCGAACACGAGCACGACGGTGGACCTCACCCGATCGGATCGCAGCACCGGGCCATGCTCGCGCATGTGCCCCGCGCAGGCAACACCGGGGCCGACTGTTGTCGTCACCGGCCACCCGTGGTGGGCACGGGCGCCATGGGGCCCGCCTGCCGGCGCCGGGTGGAACCGGCACGCGAAGGGTGGCCGTGGGGGGCACCCGTGGGGCCTGTCGGGAACCACGGGGCCGGACTAGCGTGGGTGACGTCTATCGTTCGCGACCACCCACCACGCCACCGACAAGGAGCGTCATGCATTACCGACCGTTGGGGGATACCGGGGTCCAGGTCAGTTCCCTCTGCCTGGGCACCATGATGTTCGGCGGCAGGAACAACGCCGACCACGACGACTGCGCGCGGATCATCAACACGGCGCTCGACGCCGGGATCAACTTCGTCGACACCGCCGACGTCTATGCGGCCGGCGAGTCGGAGGAGATCGTCGGCAAGGCCCTGCGGTCGCGGCGTGACGAGGTCGTGCTGGCCACCAAGTTCCAGGGGCAGATGGGAGACGACCGCAACCAGCGCGGCGCGTCCCGTCGGTGGATCGTCGCCGAGGTCGAGAACTCCCTGCGCAGGCTGGGAACCGACCACATCGACCTCTACCAACTGCACCGCCCCAACCCGGGCACCGCGATCGAGGAGACCCTGTCGGCCCTCACCGATCTGGTGCATCAGGGCAAGATCCTCTACGTCGGCCATTCGGCGTTCCAGGCGAGTCAGATCGTCGAGGCGCAGTGGGTGTCGCAGCAACGGCGACTGCAGCGCTTCGTGAGCGAGCAGGCCACCTATTCGCTGCTGGTGCGCGGCATCGAGGCCGACGTGCTGCCCACCGCCATCCGGCACGAGATGAGCGTGATCTGCTATTCCCCGCTGGCCGCCGGATGGCTGAGCGGCAAGTGGCGCAGGGACAACCTCGACGCCGCGAAGCCGTCCGAGGGACGCCGCGCTCAGGGGGGAGGGATGTTCGCCCACCGCTACGACCTGTCCGATCCCGCCAACGTGGCCAAGTTGGACGCCGCCGACGCTCTCGGGCGACTGGCCGACGAGAACGGCATGACACTGGTCGAGTTGGCGATCGCGTTCGTCATCAACCACCCCGGCGTCACGTCGGCGATCATCGGCCCGCGGACCATGGAGCAGCTGGTCACCCAGCTTCCGGCCACCGGGATCACCCTCGGTGCCGACCTGCTCGACCGGATCGACGCGATCGTCGCCCCGGGAACCTCGGTCAACCCGTTCGACGTCTCCTACGTGAACCCGGCCCTGCGTCCGGAGGCGCTGCGGCGCTGAGCGGCCGACGGCCCTCCGACGTGGTGTGGCACGATCGAACGGTGCGCGACCTCGACCTGCTGCCGAAGGCGCACCTGCACCTGCACTTCACCGGGTCGATGAGCGTTGCCACGTTGCGGCTGCTCGCGCGCCGGGCCGGGATCGCGATGCCCGGGACCCTGGTCGACCAGGTTGCTCTCGACGTGCCGTACGACCGGCGCGGCTGGTATCGCTTCCAGCGCAACTACGACATGGCCCGCGCGGTCGTGCGGGGAGAGGAGGCGCTGCGGCTCGTCGTGCGCGAGGCCGCGTCCGACGACGCCCGCGAGGGGTCGCGACGACTCGAACTGCAGGTCGACCCGTCCACCTACGCGCCGTCGGTCGGCGGGCTCACCGCGGCACTTGAGATCATCCTCGACGAGGCCCGGGCCGCGAGCGCGACGACCGGCGTCCAGGTGGGCATCATCGTGGCGGCGTCCCGGCTGCGCCACCCGCTCGACGCCCGGACGCTGGCCCGTCTCGCCGTACGCTACGCGGGATCCGGGCCGGGCGAGGTGGTCGGTTTCGGGTTGAGCAACGACGAGCGCCAGGGCGACACCCCGGAGTGGGAGGGGGCGTTCCGGATCATCCGCCGGGCCGGGCTGCCGGCCATGCCGCACGCCGGTGAACTGCTCGGTGCCGACCATGTCCGTGAGGTGCTCGGCACGCTGCACCCCGCCCGGATCGGTCACGGAGTGCGCAGCGTCGAATCCCCCGACCTGCTCGCCCGGATCGTCGACCTCGGGATCACCCTCGAGGTCTGCCCGGCGTCCAACGTTCATCTCGGGGTCTACCCGACCGCCGACCAGGTCCCCTTGCGCGACCTGGTCGATTCCGGAGCGCAGGTCGCCCTCGGAGCCGACGACCCGCTGCTGTTCCTGTCCCGGCTGAGCGACCAGTACCGCATCGCCCGCGAGGTGCACGGGTTCAGCGACGCCGAACTGGCAGACCTGGCCCGGGCAAGCATTCGGGCCTCGACGGCAGCGGATGCCGACAAGGCCCGATGGATGTCCGAGGTCGACGCCTGGCTGGCGGCCTGACGTCGACCCCGGACGGGTGGGTGGTCAGGCTCCTGCTACCACACGCGGCGGCGGGTGCCTCCGATCGGGATGAGGTTGAGGATCAGCCCGACGACGATCAGCACGATGCCGATGGTGATCAGGAGTTTCAACGACGCGACCAGCAGGCCGACGATCAGCAGGATGATTCCGAGCGTGATCATGGGTCACCTCTCCGCTTCACCGCGCCGGCGGATTCCGCCGCGGTGCTTCGGACGTTACCGGCGTCCCAGGGTGCTGAGAAGACAGAACGGCGGATCCCACCCTGAGGGATGGGTGACCACAGGAGCGCCGCCAGCCGCGCGTCGGGCGTGCGCGTCGTAGGCTGTCGCCGTGCCCCACGACTCCGCGCAGTTCGCCTCCCTGGGTCTTCCGCTCGTCCATGCGGGTAAGGTCCGCGAGCTCTACCGACTGCCCGACGGCAACCTGCTGATGGTCGCCACCGACAACGTGTCGGCCTACGACTTCGTGCTGAGCCCCACCATTCCCGACAAGGGCGTGGTGCTCACCCAGCTGTCGCTGTGGTGGTTCGACCAGATCCGCGACGTCGTCGACAACCACGTGGTCTCCCGTGAGGTGCCGGACGCCGTGCAGGGCCGGGCGCTCGTGTGCGAGCCGCTCGACATGCTCCCCGTCGAGTGCGTCGCCCGCGGTTACCTCACCGGGTCGGGGTGGAGCGAGTACCAGACCGGCCGCAGCGTGTGCGGCGTCCCGTTGCCCGACGGACTGGTCGACGGGTCCCGCCTGCCCGAGCCGATCTTCACCCCCGCGACCAAGGCGCCGATGGGCGAGCACGACGAGAATGTCGACTTCGACACGATGGCGGCCACTGTCGGTCGCGAGGTGGCGGCGCGGCTCCGCGAGCTGACCCTGGCGCTCTACGTCCGAGCGGCTGCCATCGCCGAGCAGCGCGGAATCATCCTTGCCGACACCAAGTTCGAATTCGGCCTGCGTCCCGACGGCACGATCGTGGTCGCCGACGAGGTGCTCACGCCCGACTCGTCACGATTCTGGGACGCCGCGACCTGGGAGCCCGGGGTGCGCCAGGACTCGTTCGACAAGCAGTTCCTGCGTGACTGGCTGGTGAAGGAGTCGGGGTGGGATCGTACCGGCGACCAACCCCCACCGACCCTGCCCCCCCACATCGTCGCCGCCACCCGGGGCCGCTACCTCGAGGCCTTCGAGCGCCTCACCGGCGCCGCGCTGCGACTCGACGCCGTCCTCGGATAGGATCACGCCCATGCCCCGCGTCGTTGTCGCTGTGATGCCCAAACCCGAAATCCTTGACCCCCAGGGCAAAGCCGTCACGGGCGCCCTCAAGCGTCTCGGCTACCACGGCCTGAGCGTGCGCCAGGGCAAGCGGTTCGAGATCGAGGTCGAGGGGGAGCTCACCACCGAACGTCTCGCCGAGATCCGGCAGGCCGCCGAGACACTTCTCGCGAACACCGTCATCGAGGCCTACGAGGTGCAGGTCGATCAGTCCCCTGTGGGCGCCGACGAGACCACGGCCGTCGACGAGCCGTCCGCAACGGCGGAGGAATACCAGCTGTGAGTGCCAGGATCGGGGTGGTCACGTTCCCGGGCAGCCTCGACGACCACGATGCGGCGCGCGCCGTGCGCCTCATTGGCGCAGAGCCGGTCGAACTCTGGCACGCCTCCGACTCCCTGCAGGGGGTTGACGCGATCATCCTTCCCGGCGGATTCTCCTACGGCGACTACTTGCGCTGCGGGGCGATCGCCCGGTTCTCGCCGGTGATGACCGAGGTGATCTCGGCGGCCGACAAGGGCATGCCGGTGCTCGGCATCTGCAACGGTTTCCAGGTGCTGTGCGAGTCGCACCTGCTGCCGGGGGCGATGATCCGCAACGAGCAGCGCCACTTCGTCTGTGTCGACCAGCGGCTGCGGGTCGAGACCAATGACACCGTGTGGACCTGCGACTTCACCCGGGGCGAGGAGATCACCATCGTCCTCAAGAACGGCGAGGGCAACTACCAGGCCGACCCCGAGACGCTCAAGCGGCTCGAGGACAACAACCAGGTCGTCTTCCGCTACGTCAACGGCAACCCCAACGGGTCGAACCACGACATCGCCGGCATCACCAACGAGCGCGGCAACGTCGTCGGCCTGATGCCGCATCCGGAGCACTGCGTCGAGCCGCTCACCTCGCCGAGCGTCGACGGACGCAGGTTCTTCTCGTCCCTGCTGGAGTTCCTGGCCGGACGCAGCTGAGCCGTCAGAGGCTCAGCCGGCCGCCTCACCGAACGCCACCCGCAGGGGATGGCCCCCGGGCAGCCGGGCCAGCAGCGCCGCCCCGTCGAGGCCCTCGCCGCGCGGGGGCAGCACGCGAGCGCCCGGGATCCGACTCTCGAGCCGCTCCGCGAACGAGTCCGCCATGAGCGGCGACCTGAAAATCCCCCCGAGCGTTGACGCCTGCGCCACCGTGACCTCGCCGACGAGCCGCAGGCCGGTGGCGGCCGAGTCGGCCAGCTCCCCGGCCGCGCGCACGACGATGTCGTGGCAGGCGGCGTCCCCGGTGGCGGCCAGGTCGAGCACGCTGCGCGCGTAGCTCGCGACCCGCTGCACCCGCCCGGGATCCGCCTGGAGCACCATGTAGGCGCCCGGCGGGTCGCCGAAGTCACGCCGGATCACCTCGAGCATGCCGGCGCTGCCACCCCGCCCGTCGAATTCGCGCATGCCTGCGGCCAGCCCTTCGCGGCCGATCCACCATCCCGAGCCGGCGTCCCCCATGATGTAGCCCCAGCCGTCGACCCGGGCGATCCGCTCGGCACCGACGGCAAGGGTGACGACCCCGGTGCCGCTGGCCACGACCACGCCCGGCTCGGCGCCGAGCGCGGCCAGGTAGCTGGTGACGGAGTCGTGGGCGAGTACCACTCGGGAGACGCCCCGTGCGTGCAGCAGGGCGAGCAGGTTCTCGGGGCGGTCGGCCTCGGTGAGACCGGTGACACCGAGCGAGACCGTGTCGACGGGATGTCCCGCGTCGATGATGCCGGACGCGAACCCGGCCAGTTGCCCGACCACGGGAAGGTCGGTGCGCACCGCGGGCAGGTCGAGGTCGCCGCCGAGCGGTTCGCCGGCCGCGTCGGTGAGGCGTCCCCGGGTGCCCGATTGACCGCAGTCAAGGGCCAGGATCCGTTCGTTCATGTGCCCACCTCAGCGCCTGGAGGATGCCCGGTCAAGCGACTCACGCGTCGGTGAACGCGTCGAGATCGCCCAGCCGGGAGAGCAACTCGCCGTGCAGTCGGGTCCCGGCGACGACGAGCATCTCCTCACTCGCCCGCCCCCCGTCGGGGCCGGTGACCATCGCCCCCGCCTCGGTGGCGATGAGCCCGCCCGCCGCGTGATCCCAGGGGTGCAGGCCGCGCTCGTAGTAGGCGTCGAGGCGCCCGTCGCCGACCAGGCACAGGTCGAGGGACGCGGCACCCAGCCGGCGCATGTCGCGAAGCTCGCCGAGCAGACCCGCGATCACGGCCGCCTGCTTGACCCGGCGTTCCTGGACGTAGCCGAAGCCGGTGGCCACGAGCGCTCCCCGCAGCCCCGTGTCGGTCGGGCCGGCCAACGGCCGGTCGCCGGCGAACGCCCCGCCGCCGGCGGTGGCGTGGTAGGCCAACCGGGGGGCTGGGTGGTAGACGCACCCGGCGAGGGCCGTCCACGTCGCAGGATCCGGCTCACCTTCGACCGCGGCCACGCTCACCGCGTAGCCGTCGAGCCCGTACAGGTAGTTGACCGTGCCGTCGATCGGGTCGATGACCCAGGTGATCCCCGATCGGGTCGTGCGGGTGCTGCCCTCCTCACCGAAGAAGCCGTCGTCGGGGCGGGCGGCGAGCACGTGGTCGATGATCATCCGCTCGGCCGCGCGGTCCATGGCGGTCACGACGTCGACCTCGCTCGACTTGGTGGCCACGACATCGACCCGATCCGGTCGGTGGTCGCGGACATGATCGCCCGCCCGCACGGCCGCCTCGATCGCCAGGGCCCTCAACTGGTCAGGATGCACATCCCGATCGTGGCAGCCGGCCGCCGCCCGGTCGAATCGGGGCGGCGGCGCGGGATCAGAGCAGAGTCTCGGTGGACGTGTAGGGCAGGCCGAGGGCGTCGGCCACGCCACGGTAGGTCACGTTGCCGGCGTGGGTGTTGAGGCCCGCCGACAGCGACGGATTCGCCTTCAGCGCATCCCGCCAACCGCGGTTGGCCAGTTGCAGTACGTACGGGAGCGTGGCGTTGGTGAGCGCCCAGGTCGACGTGTTCGGGACCGCTCCCGGCATGTTCGCGACGCAGTAGAAGATCGAGTTGTGCACGGCGAAGGTGGGCTGGTCGTGCGTGGTGGGCCGCGAGTCCTCGAAGCATCCGCCCTGATCGATCGCGACGTCGACGAGCACCGATCCGGGCTTCATCTCGGCGACCATCTCGTTGGTGACAAGTTTCGGCGTCCGTGACCCGGGGATGAGCACGGTGCCGATGACCATGTCGGCGTCGAGGACATGCTCGCGCACCGCCAGCGTCGAGGAGGCGATCTGCTTGACCCGGTTGTCGAAGCGCCAGAAGCTCATCCGCAGCTTCTCGAGGTCGGTGTCGAGGATCGTGACGTCGGCCCCGAGCCCGAGCGCGATGTTCGCCGCGTTCTGGCCGGCCGTGCCACCACCCAACACCACCACCTTGGCGTTGGCCACGCCGCCGACGCCGCCCATCAGTATGCCCCGGCCGCCCTGCGACTTCATCAGCGCGTGCGCGCCGACCTGGGGTGCGAGGCAGCCGGCCACTTCGCTCATCGGGTAGAGCAGCGGCAGCAGCCCCGACGGGAGCTGCACGGTCTCGTAGGCGATCCCGGTCGTGCCGGCGTCCAGCAGCGCCCGGGTGCCCTGCGGGTCGGCGGCCAGATGAAGGTAGGTGAACAGCACGAGGTCGTCGCGCAGCCGGTGGAACTCCTCCTCGATCGGCTCCTTCACCTTGAGCACGAGGTCGGCACCCGCCCAGGTGGTGTCGGCGTCCGGGGTGATGACCGCTCCCTGGGCAACGAACTCGTCGTCGCTGATCGCCGACCCCTCACCGGCCCCCGTCTCGATGAACACGTCGTGGCCGGCGTGCACCAGCTCGCTGACCCCGACAGGGGTGATCGCGACCCGGTATTCGTTGTTCTTGACCTCGGTTGGGACACCGATTCTCATCGCCCGCCTCCTTGTGGACGCAACAGTTCGTGATGTCTCCGGCCGGGGCAGGTGCGCCGCCGCCGGACTCGGGGGACGAGTGTGACTCTTGTACGTTCGGCCGTCGACCGCAAATCGGGGCGCCATGGCTCCCGTACGCCCGAAAAGTGAGGGCCGCGGCGTCATGGGCGGGTCGGGCGGCGCGCCGACCACAGCGAGCCGATGAGGGCTTCGGTTCGTCGGTGAACCGATCAACCCTTCGCCTCACGCAGACGGCGCCGGGCGCTTCCCCCCGGTCCGACGCGCCTCCCGGTGGGCCGAGGGGTCGACGGCACGCCGAACGGCGGGGGAGCCTCCCTCGCCGGGCACCGGCGGGGCTGGATCAGGCGTCGGCGATGGCCAGGCCCCGGTAGTGCGGGATGAGCTCGGTCCACCGTGCGTGCCAGGCCGGAGCGGCCACCTGCTCGGACCAGCCGCCCGCATGCGCCGGACCGTCGAGGGTCAGGGAGCGTCCGAGATCCTCCAGGTGGACCTGCCAGCCCGCGCCGTGCATGTGGAGCTCATCGAGCGGCAGGCCACGCTCCTCGACCACCAACCGGCAGCGAGCGCCCTCGCTGCTGAGCCAGGCCTCGATCTGGCACTCGTCGTCGGTGCCGGGCTCGGTGGTGATCAGCATGTGGCGTGGTGGGTCGCAGACCTCGATTCTCGCCGGACCGCTCCAGGTGCTCGTGAAGACCGCGTGGATCATGCCACCCTCGCGAAGGTCACCGGACACCTCGGCGGCCCAGCGCGCGAGACGCTCGGGCGTGGTGCACGCGTTCCACAGGTCGTCGAGGGTGGTGTCGTAGACGTCCGTCACTCGCACGGCCCCGTGGGTCTCGTCGAGAGCCCGCATCGTTCCGGTGATCCTCATGTCCTCTTCCTCTGTTCTCGGGCGATCTCCGTGTGGAGGGCGTCCAGCCGGTTCTGCCACAGGGCGCGGTAATTCCCCAGCCACTCGTCGACCTCGACGAGAGCTTCCGGTCGCAGGCTGTAGATCCTCCGCTGGGCCTCGTGGCGCACGTCGACGAGCCCGGCTTCCCGGAGGATTCGCAGGTGTCGGGACACGCCGGGCCGAGCGATCGGGAGCGCCTCGGCCAGCTCACCCGCGGTGGCCGGGTGCTGCCGAAGGATCTCCAGGACAGTTCGGCGGCTTCCGTCCGCCAACGCCTGCAACACCGCATCCATAGTGCAGAGTGTAACTAGATGGATACGTAACCGCAAGGGTACCCATGCGTGCGGCGAGCCTGGAGATGCGCGGGGCGACGATCGGCAGCACGGTGCGGACGCGACATCAGCCCTGGCTGGATGCCGCACTCAGGTGGTGGTGACCGGTCGGGGTGGTGATCACGACCTCGTGGCGGTCGCCGAGCCACGTCGCGACTGCGTCGCTCCACGCGTCACTGCCCGCGGTTGGTGCGTGGGCGTGCTTGGCCCCGCCCGGGGGTGCGCTCCGATTCGGGTCGGCGGCGGGCGGAGCCTCCTCGGTCCGCCGGAGGACGTGACGGGCGGTCCACCCGGGGGCCTGCCGGGCGTGGTTGCACCGTTGGCACAGGCCCTGACCGTTCGCGGCATCGGTAGGGCCCTTGGCGGCTGCGGGGATGATGTGGACGATGTGCCGGATCGCCGCGTCGCGCGAGGGAGTGCGACAGAACTCGTCGCGGACGCTGATGAACTCGGCCAGTCCGTCGGGGAGGAATCGGGCTCCCGATTCCATCGCGACCAGCCCGCTCTTGGGTGTCGCGTAGAGGTTGCGGAGCCAGGATTCGACGGCGGGGGCGGCGCCGACCAGTCGGCGGGCGATCTCGGCGTGGATGGGTCCATGCCCGCGCACCCGTCAGGGCTGATCGTGGGCGTTGAGGAGGGTGGCGATGGGCATCACCGGGTGCAGCGCGACGGGCACCGCCCCGGCCGTGGCCTGTCCGGTGACACGGACAACCAGTTCGTCGGCCATGATCTGTCCTTGGCTGCGCGGATCGCCGGTGGCGTGGGCGGAGGCGGCGGCCCTGCCCAGGGCGGCGAGCACCGCGATCCCCTGGGCCACCGGCAGCAGCGCCGTCAGCCGCGTCATGCAGTCGGGCGCGGGCCGCGCCGCGACGAACCGTTCGCTCGCCGCGCCGCCGATCCGGGCGACCACAGTGGCCGGATCGCGTCGGTAGGTTTCGATGCGGGCCAGGTCGGCCAACCGGCGGGTGCCCAGGCGTGACGGTCGCACGAGGTCGCCGGCCACCGCGCGATCGACCTCCGCACGCACCTGCCGGGACACGCACGACGTCTCGTGGACCACGATCTGCGCCCGATGCTCGGTG
The DNA here is from genome assembly GCA_021781735.1 of Actinomycetes bacterium. Classification (GTDB taxonomy): domain Bacteria; phylum Actinomycetota; class Actinomycetes; order Propionibacteriales; family Propionibacteriaceae; genus JAJYQH01. The sequence continues at coordinate 12,734 of JAJXWF010000009.1, read as the reverse complement.
AGCACGCCGGCGGCCATCGCGTCGAGGGTGAACGGCATCTCTGCCACCAGCATCGAGGCCACCCCGAGGAAGATCGCCCCACGATGCCGGGACTCGCGCCGCGCCAGCGCAATCTGCTCGGAGACACCGCGTCCGACGCGGTCCGCGGGGACTCCCCGTCGGATCTGCTCGGCCCGCTGTTGCCGGGCGAAGCCGACAGCGGCCACCGCTTGCACGGCGGTGGCCGCGTTCTTCGGGCCCTCGAGGGTGCGCAGGGCATCGATGAGGTCGCCCCGGGCGAGGTGCTGGGTGACCACCTGGAGACTCTCGGCCCGTCGAGTGATGCGCTCTCATCGTGTCGGTGGGCCATGCCCCTCGCCCGTGAACAGGCCCTGGACGCGTTGCCGGCGAGCGAATGTTCGAGGCTGTCCTCTCGCGCTTCGTAAGCCGGCCTCCAGGAGACTGCCTCAGGGCGGTGTGGGCTCTGTCCGGTTGAGGGTGGCCCACGACCGGAAGGCGGACGCTGCCTCGGAGCCGGAGCCGGAGCCGGAGCCGGAGCCGGAGCCGGAGCCGGAGCCGGAGCCGGAGCCGGGGTCGGGGTCGGAGCCGGAGCCGGGGTCGGGGTCGGAGCCGGGGTCGGAGCCGGGGTCGGCCCGGGCCGGTGGCCGCGGTGGCTGCGGGGTGGCGCGGCCGATAGATTTGGTCCGTGGCTGACACCGTTGCGCACGCGTTCGAGACCCCCGACATTGACCAACCCTGGGCCGAGTTGGGCCTCACCGGGGACGAGTACGCCCGAATCCACGAGATCCTCGGACGCCGCCCCACCGGTGCCGAGCTGGCCATGTACTCGGTGATGTGGAGCGAGCACTGCTCGTACAAGTCCTCGAAGATCCACCTCAAGCGCTTCTCCGCGCTCGAGCAGACCACCCCGCGCGGGCCGCTGCTGGCCGGCATCGGCGACAACGCGGGCGTCGTCGACATCGGGCGTGGCTACGCGGTCACGTTCAAGGCCGAGAGCCACAACCACCCGAGCTACGTCGAGCCCTACCAGGGTGCGGCGACCGGCGTCGGCGGCATCGTCCGCGACATCCTGGCGATGGGGGCCCGGCCGATCGGCGTCATGGACCCCCTACGGTTCGGGCCGCTGGATGCCCCCGACACGGCCAGGGTGTTGCCCGGTGTCGTCGCCGGCGTCGGCGGGTACGGCAACTGCCTCGGCCTGCCCAACATCGGCGGCGAGGTGGTGTTCGACCACAGCTACGCCGGGAACCCCCTGGTCAACGCGCTGTGCGTCGGGGTGCTGCGGCACGACGACATTCAGCACGCGGCCGCACACGGTGTCGGCAACCTCGTGATCATGTACGGCGCCGCCACCGGAGGCGACGGCATCGGTGGGGCGTCGATCCTCGCGTCGGAGAGCTTCGACTCATCCAAGCCGAGCAAGCGCCCCAGCGTCCAGGTCGGCGACCCGTTCATGGAGAAGCTGCTCATCGAGTGCACCCTCGAACTGTTCCAGGCGGGAGTCGTCAACGCCCTGCAGGACTTCGGCGCCGCCGGCCTGTCGTGCGCCACGTCCGAGCTGGCCTCCGCCGGTGACGGCGGGATGCATGTCACCCTCGACGTCGTGCCGCTGCGCGACCCCAGTCTCGCTCCCGAGGAGATCCTCATGAGCGAGTCGCAGGAACGGATGATGGCGGTCGTCTCGCCCGAGAATCTCGACGGGTTCATGCGCATCTGCGACAAGTGGGACGTCCAGGCGACGGTGGTCGGCGAGGTCACCGAGGGGGATCGACTGATCATCGACTGGCACGGCGAGGTGATCGTCGACGTCGACCCGAAGACCGTCGCGCACGAGGGTCCCACCTACGACCGGCCCTACTGCCGCCCCGACTGGATCGACGAGGTCAACGCACGGGACGCCAACCAGTTGCCGCGGGCGGCGTCCGGGAGCGAGCTGAAGGAGCAGCTGCTGCGGGTCGCCGGGTCGCCCAACTGCGCCGACAAGACCTGGATCACCCGCCAGTACGACCGGTATGTGCGTGGCAACTCGGTGCTCGCCCAGCCCGAGGACTCGGGCATGCTGCGGATCGACGAGGAGAGCGGCCTCGGCATCGCCCTCGCCACTGACGCCAACGCCCGCTTCAGCCTGCTCAACCCCTACCTCGGCGCTCAGCTGTCGCTCGCCGAGGCCTACCGCAACGTCGCCGTCACCGGCGCCGAACCGGTCGCGATCACCGACTGCCTGAACTTCGGCTCGCCCGAGGACCCCGCCGTCATGTGGCAGTTCGTCGAGGCGATCAAGGGCCTGGTCGACGGCTGCCGCGAACTCGGGACGCCGGTCACCGGCGGCAACGTCTCGTTCTACAACCAGACCGGCACTACGCCGATCCTGCCGACCCCGACGGTCGGCATGCTCGGCGTCATCGACGACGTCGCCAAGCGCAACGGCATCGGGTTCGCGTTCGAGGGCGATCAGGTGGTCATGCTCGGCGCCACCCGCGAGGAGCTGTCGGGCTCGGTGTGGGCCGACGTCATCCACGACGGACACCTCGGCGGGCTGCCGCCGAGGGTCGATTTCGACGCCGAGAAGGCGCTCGCCCGCGTCATGCGCCGGTGCAGCGACGAGGGCCTGATCAGTTCGGCCCACGACCTGTCCGACGGTGGTCTGGCGATGGGTCTGGTCGAGAGTTCGCTGCGGCGCGGGCTCGGGGTGTCGCTGACCCTGCCCGCCGGCGACCCGACCGTTCAGCTGTTCAGCGAGTCCGCGGCGCGGGCGCTGGTGTCTTTGGCCGGATCGTCCTACGCCCGGTTCGCCGCGATCTGCGCCGAGGAGGGGGTCGAGGTCCACCGGCTCGGTGAGGTGATCTCGGACCCCGTCATCGACATCGTCGGGCAGTTCATCGTCGACCTCGGTGAGGTGCGTGCCAGGTGGGCGGCCGCGATCCCGGAGGCGATGGGAGAGTGACCGGGGCGTCCGCGCCCGGGACGCCCGAGGAGGAGCCCTCGCTCTTCGACCCGGTCAACCGCGACCGCGTGCGGCCCTCGGTGAAGGCGCTGATCATCCGCGACGACCGGCTGCTGGTCACCGTGAACAGCGACCGCTCCGGGCCGTTCCAGCTGCTGCCCGGTGGTGGCCAGGAGTTCGGCGAGTCGCTCGTCGAGGCGCTGCGGCGCGAGTGCCGCGAGGAGATCTCCCTCGAGGTGGAGGTCGGTGACCTCGTCGCGGTGCGCGACTACATCGGGGCCCATCACGAGTTCGCCGCCTGGGATTCCCACTACCACCAGATCGAGCTCATCTTCGAGGCGAGCATCGCAGCCGATGCGGAGCCGAGGGTCGGTCCGGACAGCGACACGTTCCAGACCGGCGTCCACTGGCTGCCGCTGGCCGAACTGGACGCCGCCCCGCTGTACCCGGCGGCCCTCAAGACCTGGCTGCGACTGGACGCCGACCGGCGTCCGACCTACCTGGGCGACGTCAACTGATCCACCCGAGGGCCTCGAAGGTCGCCGTGGCGAACGGGTGCAGTTCGGGGTCGGTGCGCAGCTCGTCACGGGTGAACCAGCGCAACTCTGTGGTCTCGTCGTTGTCGGGCGTCGGGACGCCCGACGCGATCCGGGCCTGGTAGACCACCGAGACGTAGGCGGCGTGGTCACCGTTGGGATAGGTGAGGTGGAACCGCGGGCCGCCGAGGGCGCCGAGCAGCCCCGTGAGCTCGACCTCGACGCCGATCTCCTCGCGGGCCTCGCGACGGGCCGCATCGGCGGGCGACTCGTCGACGTCGACCGCACCTCCGACCGTGCCCCACAGCCCGAAGTCCCGCTGGCGCGCCAGCAGCACGCGTCCCTCGTCGTCGACCGGCAGCACGGCCGCGCTCGGTAGCAGCAGAAGGTCGTGTCCGACACTGGCGCGGAGCCGGGCGATGTGCGGTGCGATTCCCATGAGGCGACCATAATCCGCCGTCGCTGGTGGGTTTATGGTCGGGGAGTGACTGATACGACCACTGACCTGCGCGAGCGCGTGGCTGCCGTCCTGCCCGGCGTCCGCGAATCGCTCGATGATCACATCCGGATCCCCTCGATCAGTTCGCTGCCCGATCACGCCGATCGGGTGCAGCAGAGCGCGGAATGGGTGGCCCGGCAACTGCGTGAGGTGGGATGCCCCGACGTGCGCATCGTCGTTGAGGGCGGCATGCCCGCGGTGATCGGCCGGTTCCCGGCACCCGAGGGCCAACCGACCGTCTGCCTCTATGCGCACCACGACGTGCAGCCCACCGGGGACACCGCCCTGTGGACCGTGCCCCCGTTCGAGCCCACCGAGCGCGACGGACGCCTGTACGCCCGGGGCGCGGCCGATGACAAGGCCGGCTTCGCCGTGCACCTGGCGGCCCTGCGGGCCTTCGAGGGCACGCCTCCCGTCGGCGTGACCCTGTTCGTCGAGGGCGAGGAGGAGATCGGCTCCCCGTCGATCGGCACGATCATCGAGCGCCACCACGACCTGCTGGCCGCCGACGTCTACGTGATCGCCGACTCCGGCAACTGGGACGCCGGCGTCCCCGCGTTCACCACGACCCTGCGCGGACTGGCCGACTGCGTCGTCGAGGTGCGCACCCTCGATCACGCGCTGCACTCGGGCATGTTCGGCGGCATCGTCCCCGACGCCCTGACCACCTTGTGCAAGCTGCTCGGCACCCTGCACGACGACGCGGGGAACGTCGCGATCGAGGGGTTCGCACCCCACCCGGCGTCCGAGCTCGACTACCCCGAGGATCGGCTGCGCGTCGAGACCGGCGTCCTCGATGGCGTCTCGTGGATGGGGGAGGGATCGGTCGTCGAACGGATCTGGACCAAGCCGTCGGTGACGGTGCTCGCGATCGACGCCACATCGGTGGCCAACGCCTCGAACACGCTCGCCCCCGTCGCTCGGGCGAAGGTGTCGCTGCGGGTGCCGCCGGGCACCGACGCGCAGGACGCCGAGGAACTGCTCGTGCGCCACCTCGAACGGCACGCCCCCTGGGGTGCCCGGGTGAGTGTCACCCGCGGCGACACCGGCCAGCCGGGGGTCGTCGCGTTCGAAGGTCCCGTCGCCGATGTCGCGGCGTCCGCGTGGACCGAGGCGTGGGGCCGCCCACCGGTCACCACCGGGATCGGCGGGTCGATCCCGATGATCGCCGAGTTCCAGCAGGCGTTCCCCGGCGCGACCGTGTTGGTTACCGCGGTGGCCGATCCCGACTCGCGTCCCCACGGCATCGACGAGTCGCTGCACCTCGGCGACTTCGAGAACGCCTGCCTGGCCGAGGCACTGCTGCTCGACCGGCTGGCCCGCTGAGAGGACGCTGAGCGGTCCGGGTGGGAACACCCGATCCGCGGTCGGGCCGTCGGCGTCCTGCGATAGCGTTGGCTGTCCGCGCAGGGCGCGCCGACCGACGGAAACGGGGAGTCATGGCTGATCAGATCGAGGGCATCGGCACGGTCCTGGTGATCATTCCCACTTACAACGAGATCGAGAACATCGGCCCGATCACCCAACGTCTGCGGGCCGCGGTGCCCGAGGTCGACATCCTCATCGCCGACGACAACTCGCCCGACGGCACCGGACGCCTCGCCGACGAGCTGGCCGCCGCCGACGGCCACATCCTCGTCAACCACCGCGCCAGCAAGGAAGGGCTCGGGGCCGCCTACCTCGACAGCTTCCAGTGGGGTCTCGACCGCGGCTACGACGTGCTCGTCGAGTTCGACGCCGACGGCAGCCACCAGCCCGAGGAACTGCACCTGCTGCTCGAGGCGATCCGCGACGGCGCCGACATGGTCAAGGGCTCGCGGTGGGTACGGGGAGGCCGCGTCGTCAACTGGCCGAAGTACCGCGAGTTCCTGTCCCGGGGCGGGTCGATCTACATCCAGCTGATGCTGGGCATGCCGATCCGTGACGTGACGGGCGGCTACAACGCGATCCGGGCCGACGTGCTGCGCTCGGTCCTCGGAGAGCGGATCGACCGCCGCGGCTACGGCATTCAGCGTGACCTCACGTGGAACGCCTACCAGAAGGGGTTCCGCATCGTCGAGGTGCCCATCGAGTTCGTCGAGCGCGAGCGTGGGGCCTCGAAGATGGGCAGCAACGTCGTCAAGGAGGCCATTCGCACCACCACCGCGATGGGCGTTCGGCACCGGGGTGCGCAGTTGCGCACCCTCGCCGGACACGCCTATTCCATCGCCGGACGGAGTGTGGCGTTCGCACGCGCTCAGGGGGCGCAGCGCCGCCGGTGAGTGCCCGCGGGCCCGCGTCCGTGGTGGCCGCCGGGGCCGCTCGGGATAGAGTTGCCCGGTGAGCCCTCGCCCGGACGGACGCCTGACGAACGACCTCGACCCCCACGACCGCGGCCCGCAGGACGCCTGTGGCGTGTTCGGGGTCTACGCGCCCAGCGAAAACGTCGCGGTGATGACCTACTACGGCCTGTTCGCGCTGCAGCACCGCGGACAGGAGTCCGCGGGCATCGCAGTGAGCAACGGTCGCCGGATGATGGTGTTCAAGGACATGGGGCTGGTGGCCCAGGTGTTCAACGAGGCCACCCTGAATTCCCTGGCCGGGCATCTCGCGATCGGGCACACCCGCTACTCGACCACCGGGGCGTCGGTGTGGAACAACGCTCAGCCCACCTTCCTCGCCACCGACGACGGTGACCTGGCGCTGGCCCACAACGGCAACCTCACCAACACCGTCGAACTCGAACGCTGGCTCGCCGAGCGGATCCCCGTGTCCGACGTGCCGCACAAGGAGCGGATGGACTCCACCTCCGACACCGCGATCCTCACCGCGCTGCTGTCCAGTTCGCCGGCGCCGACGCTCGAGCAGGCCGCGCTCGAGGTGCTGCCGCGGCTGAAGGGCGCGTTCTGCCTCACGTTCATGGACGAGGACACGCTGTTCGCGGCGCGCGACCCGCAGGGCGTGCGTCCCCTGTCGCTCGGGCGGATCGCCAACGGCTGGGTCGTCGCCTCCGAGACCGCGGCGCTCGACATCGTGGGCGCCACCTACGTGCGCGACATCGAGCCCGGCGAGTTGGTGATCATCGACGAGCACGGGCTGAGGTCGCGATCGTTCGCGCAGGCGGCACCGAAGCGCTGCCTGTTCGAGTACGTCTACCTCGCCCGCCCCGACAGTCTCATCGCCGGGCGCCGGATCCACAACGTGCGGGTGAAGATCGGCAAGCTGCTGGCCAAGGAGCACCCGGTCGAGGCGGACCTTGTGATCCCCACCCCCGAATCGGGGACGCCGGCGGCGATCGGCTACGCCGCCCAGTCGGGCATCCCCTACGGCCAGGGGCTGGTGCGCAACAGCTACGTGGGGCGCACGTTCATCCAGCCGACCCAGAGCATGCGCCAGATGGGCATCCGGCTCAAACTGAACCCGCTGCGCGACGTGGTCGAGGGCAAGCGCCTCGTGGTCGTCGACGACACGATCGTGCGGGGCAACACCCAGCGGCAGGTCGTCGCGATGCTGCGCCAGGCCGGGGCCCGCGAGGTGCATGTGCGGATCTCCGCGCCGCCCGTCGAGTGGCCGTGCTTCTACGGCATCGACTTCGCCACCCGCGCCGAACTGCTCGCCCCCGGTATGAGCAACGACGAGATCGCCCGGGCGATCGGCGCCGACTCCCTCGGCTACATCTCTCTCGACTCACTGATGAAGGCGACGCATGTGCCGGCCGACCAGCTGTGCCGGGCGTGCTTCGACGGGGTCTACCCGATCGAGCTTCCCGTCGACCCGGCCGCCCAGGTCGGCGTCGACGTCCATCCCACCCTGCTCGACGAGGAGTGATCGGACCATGCCGGAACACGCGCAGCCTGCGACCACATCCGCCTACGCGCGGGCGGGGGTCGACATCGACGCCGGTGAGCGGGCCGTCGAGCTGATGAAGGAGCACGTGGCGCGCACGCGGCGTCCCGAGGTGCTCGGTGGGCTCGGCGGGTTCGCCGGGTTCTTCGACGCGTCGGCGCTGCGCGGGTTCCGGCATCCGGTGCTCGCAACGTCGACCGACGGGGTCGGCACCAAGGTCGCGATCGCCCAGGCCATGGACGTGCACGACACGATCGGCTTCGACCTCATCGGCATGCTCGTCGACGACCTCGTCGTCGTCGGTGCCGAGCCGCTGTTCGTCACCGACTACATCGCCACCGGGCGGGTGGTTCCCGAGCGGATCGCGGCGATCGTGTCGGGCATCGCCCGCGCCTGCGAGCAGGCGGGATGCGCGCTGTTGGGCGGCGAGACCGCGGAGCACCCAGGGCTGCTGGAGCCCGACGAGTACGACATCGCCGGTGCCACCACCGGCGTGGTCGAGTACGACCGGATCCTCGGCCCTGATCGGGTGCGGGCCGGCGACGTCGCGCTGGGCATCGACGCCTCGGGCCTGCACAGCAACGGGTACTCGCTGGTGCGCCGGGTGCTGCTGCACGAGGCCGGCTGGGGTCTCGACCGACACGTCGACGAACTCGGCCACAGCCTCGGTGAGGAACTGCTGACGCCCACGCGCGTGTACGCGCGCGACGTGCTCGCCCTCGCCGATGCCGTCGAGGTGCACGCGATGAGCCACGTCACCGGTGGTGGACTGGCGAACAACCTGGCGCGGGTCGTGCCCGACGGCCTCAGCATCCGGATCGACCGTGGCACCTGGAGCCCCGCCCCGATCTTCGGCCTCGTGCAGCAGGTCGGGCGGGTGTCGCAGCCCGACATCGAGGCGACTTTGAACATGGGCATCGGCATGGTCGTGGTTCTTCCGGAGGCCGCCGCGGACGCCGCGATCGACCTGCTGACCGCCCGTGGGCTCGGCGCCCGGGTGATCGGCGACACCGTCGTGGCCGAGGCGGGTGGCCCCCGGGTCACGATGTCCGGCGAGCACCGCTGAGCCGAGGTGTCGCCCCGATGATCGTCGCGACCATGCCGAACACCGTGCAGACGCGGAACCACTGGTGGTGGCGTCCCGGGTGGGACGTGGGCGCCCGCTACTACACCTGGCACCTGACCTTCGAGCACTGCCACGAACTGCACCTGCTGGCGTCCCGGCTGCGCCCCGCGCTGGCCAGGCATCCCGTGCAGGACGTGATCCCCGACGGCTGGCTGCACCTCACGATGACCGGCATCGGGTTCGCGACCGATGTCACCGAGGCCCAGCTCGAGCGGATCGCTGCCGAGGTGTTCGACGAGCTGCCCGGCCTGCCGTCCGGCGTCCTCACCCTGGAGTCGGTGCTGGTGGCCGACGAGGGGGTGCTGATGCCCGCCCGCAAGCAGATGTGGCTGATGGAGTTGTCGGCGATGCAGCGCCGGGTGGTCGAGAGCGTCGTCGGTCATGCCGAGTGGGATGCGCCGCTGTGGCCGCACGTGTCCCTCAGTTACGCGAGCGGCGTCACCCCGGTGGCACCGCTCGTGGCCGACCTGCAGGCGGTGGTGCCACCGCAGGACACGCTGGCCGTCGCGCGACCACGAGTGACGCTCATGCGGATCAACCGCGACTCACGTCAGTACCAGTGGGACATCCTCGACCAGAGAGTCTGGGGCGCCGACTAGCCGATTCCCCGCCCACGGCGCGCGGGCGAGAAATCGGCGGACGACTTTTGGTTGCATCCGCGCGAAACGGTAGCCTGTGTGCCACGACATTTCATTGATCATGCCGCGGTTGAGCCGCGAGGAACCAAGCGAGGGGGTCGACCCATATGGGGCGCGGCCGTGCAAAGGCGAAGCAGACGAAGGTAGCCCGGGATCTGAAGTATCGCCCAGTGGATACCGACTTCGCATCACTCGAGCGAGAGCTTCGAGGCGAGCGTTACTCCAGCCAGCCTGAACAGGCTGATCCCTACATCGACGCGGGGTCGCCGTACGACGACGCCGACGATGACCCCGACAAAGACGACGACGACGATCGTCGATCCTGATCACGGCTGGGAGCCCGACGACGAACTCGCGGGCTTCCAGTTGCGTGTGCTGAACCTCACGGCGTCCCCGCTCGAGGTCGAGACCCAAGCGGAGGTCCATGGACTGACCGCGACGCTGATCCGTCGTGGCCGGCCGACCCGCGAGCGCGCGGTCCTCTACATCCATGGCTGGAACGACTACTTCTTCCAGTCGCACATGGCTGATTTCTGGGCCGAGCGGGGCTTCGACTTCTACGCGCTCGAGTTGCGCCGATACGGACGCGGTCTGCGTCCGGGCATGTTGGCGGGCTACATCGCCGATCTCGACGAGTACGCCGAGGAGCTCGACCTCGCCGTCGCCGAGGTGGCCCGCCACCACGACCGGGTGACGCTGCACGCCCATTCCACCGGAGGACTGGTCGCCGCGCTGTACGCCGACGCGCACCCGTCGGACTTCAACGGGCTCGTGCTCAACTCGCCGTGGCTCGACCTGCAGGGGTCTGCGCTGGTGCGCGCGGTCACCGCCACCGTGATGCGCCAGATCGGCTCGCGGACGCCGATCACCGCCATCCCGCTGCCCGACAACGGCTTCTACGCCCGCACGGTGAACTCGGACCTCGGCGGCGAGTGGACCTACGATTCCACCCGCAAGACCAGTTCCCAGTTCGGCCTGTGGGCGGGGTGGCTGCGGGCGATCATCGAGGGCCACCGGCGGGTCAACGAGGGTCTGGCGATCCACTCGCCGGTGCAGGTGCTGATCTCCTCGCGCAGCGACTTCCGCCGCACCTGGGACGCCGAGGCGCTCAGCGCCGCCGACACCGTGCTCGACGTCAGGCGGCTCGCGGCGGCGTCCCCCAAGCTCGGACGCTGCGTCACGCTGGTACGGATCGATGATGGCCTGCACGACCTCGCACTCTCGCGTCCGGCCGTGCGCGCCACCTACTTCGACGAGATCGACCGCTGGGTGCGCGCCTACGTCGCCTGACCCGGCGGCCGGTCAACCTTCCCGCGTGAACGATCCGTGCCGGTCGGCGTCCGGGGCCAGGTTCCGGGGGCTGGGGGTCCCGCGGCGTACGAGTTGGTCATTTCGGGGTGCCGGGTCGTACGCCGTTGACCGGGTCGTACGCCGCGCGGGCCGCCCTCGGCCGGGTCGTACGCCGCGCGGGCCGCTCTCGGCCGGGTCGTACGCCGCGCGGGCCGCTCTCGGCCGGGTCGTACGCGGCGCGGGTCACCCTCGGCCGGGTCGTACGCGGCGCGGGTCACCCTCGGCCGGGTCGTACGCGGCGCGGGTCACCTCGGCCGGGTCGTACGCCGCGCGAGCCGCACCAGTTCCCGGAGCGGACAATGCCGACCGACGCGTCCGCGCTGGTGAACCGCTTCAAGCGCATCGACGGCACACGGACGCCGGTGGTGGGGCGGCGTCCGGACGCTGACGCGGGCCCTTCCCGGCGGAGATGGCCTCTGTGAAAATCGGTGCATGGCCAAGTCGAAGGTTGTTGTCGTCGGTGGTGGATTCGCGGGCCTCGCGGCGGTGAGAGTGCTCGCATCAGCCGGTCACCCGGTGTCGTTGATAGACAGGCATCCCTATTCGACGTTCCAGCCGCTGCTCTACCAGGTGGCCACCGGCGGGCTGAACCCCGGCGACGTCACCTACCCGCTGCGACGGTTCGTGGCCGACCACCGGGAGCCCGACACCAGGTTCCGCAGGGCCACGGTGGTCGGCATCGACAAGCAGGACAAGATCGTCAAGGTCACCCGCGGCCACGACATCAGCTACGACCACCTGGTGCTCGCCAACGGCGTCGGCGCCAACTTCTTCGGGATCCCGGGCGCGGCACACCACGCGCGCTCGATCTACACGCGGGCCGCGGCCCTCGACGTGCGCGACATCATCTTCTCGGGGCTCGAAGCGCTCACCGCGTCGAAGGACCGCGACAAGCGGTTCACGGTTGTGGTCGTCGGTGGTGGTCCGACCGGCGTCGAGATGGGCGGGACGCTGGCCGAGATGAAGACTCAGGCGCTCTCGTTCATCTACCCGGAGGTGCACCAGGACAACTTCCGGGTCGTGCTGGTCGAGATGGGCCCGGTGCTGCTCGCTCCGTTCGACGCCCGCCTGCAGCGGTACGCCCTGCGCGAGATCAGCAAGCGCGGCGTCGACGTGCGGCTCAACACCGCGATCGTCGAGGTCGAGGGTGACAGGGTGCACTTCAAGGACGGCGGCCAGCTCGACGTCGACGTCGTCATCTGGGGCGCCGGTGTCGGCGGCTACGGCCTGGTCACGGAGTGGGGCGTGCCGCAGGGGCGCGGGGGCCGGATCCGGATCGATCGGAACCTGCGGGTCGTCGGCGAGGACTCGATCTTCGCGATCGGCGACTGCGCGATCTGCGACGACGATCCGCAGCCGCAGTTGGCTCAGCCGGCCCTGCAGATGGGCGAGCATGTGGCGCGCCAGATCATCGCGCTCGAGGAAGGCCGTGACCTCACGCCCTTCGACTACAACGACAAGGGCACGATGGCCACGATCGGACGCGGTGCCGCCGTGCTGCAGTTGCCGCAGAAGCCGGGTCAGGGCACGCCGCGGACGCTGACCGGCCTGGCCGCGTGGACGATCTGGGTGGTGGTGCACCTGCGCAGCCTGCTGGGCGGCAGGAACCAGTTCCAGGCGATGGTGAACCTCGGCATGCGCTACGCCTCGTGGCCCCGCTCGGCCACGGGCATTCTCGGCGACATCACCGAGTCGCCCGCGGAGCAGGCCCGCTCGATCGTCACTGACACCGAGAACCGGCTCCGCGAGCAGGAGACGCACTGACCCTCAACCGCCACACAGCCGCAACCCGTGCTGCGTCCGGCCGGTCACACGC
>JAJXWF010000008.1 GCA_021781735.1 Actinomycetes bacterium | reverse complement strand
GCCGGCCGGGATCGTCACCGACTTCGTCGACACCGCGAAGCTGCCGCCGCCGGTCGAATCCTCGACCCGCACGGGCAGGGTCAGCACCGCGTCGGTGAGGTTCGTGATGCCGAGCTTGCGCGTCTGGGTCGGCTGGCCCTTGGCGACCTGGCCGAACGACACGCTCACGTCACTCAGCGCCACCTTGGCCTGCACCGCAGCCTGCAGGTCGGCCAGGCCGGCCCCGACCTTCTGCACGTCGGTCTCGACGCCCGACCCGGATGTCTTCAGCACGCCGTTCGGGTTGGCGGTGTTGACGATCGCCGAGCGCACCTCCCACGCGTCCCACCCGCGGTGGGCCGCCTCGACCACCGCGGCCATGCCCGCGAGGTGCGGGGTGGCCATCGACGTGCCCTGGAAGAACGCCCAGCACCCGTACTCGCCCACCCACGCGGTGCCCTTGCAGTATTGGAGCGGGATCGACGAGAGCACGTTGACGCCGGGAGCGACCACGTCGGGCTTGACGAGGTAGCTGACCCGGGTCGGGCCCCACGACGAGAAGCTGGCGAACCAGTTGTCGTTGCCCGTGCGCACGTAGGTGGGCGTCGCACCGATGGTGACCGACGACCCGTCGGCCGCCATGAGGGCAGCCTTGTCGTTGAGACCCGCCATGACCGCCGGGATGTCACTGGTGTAGGCGGCGTCCTGGGCCATCGCGATCGGATCACCGGCCACGTTGTTGACGACGATGACCGCGATCGCGCCGGCCTGCTGGGCGTTGTAGACCTTGGCCCCGAAGGTGCACGTGCCGCGGGAGATCAGCGCGATCTCGCCGGAGAGCGAGCCGGCCGTCAGGGCTGCGCACGCGGTGCCGAGACCGGTGCCGCCGTCACTGACGACGCCGAGAGGTGCGGTGAGGTCGCTCGTGGGCACCGGGAAGTCACCGGTGGCGGCGCTGGCGATCTGCTGACCACCGGAACTGATCGGCAGGCCGATGTACTGACCCACCGACGAGGCGCCGGCCGTCAGGGCGCGCTGGGCCGATCCCGGGGACTCGACGGTCTGGTAGCCCGGTCCGCTGTTGCCCGCGGCGACCGCGACGACGATGCCCGCCCGGTCGAGGTTGTCGACGGCCATCGTGCCAAGATCCTGGACGCCGTGGTAGCCGCCGCCGAGCGACATGTTGATGACGTCCATGCCGTCGTAGGCCGCGGCCTGCAGCGCGTTGAGGATGTCCTCGGTGCGGGCGCTCTGCACGTCACCGGGGAAGATGTTGTAGCTGCCCAACTGCGCGCCGGGCGCGACGCCGCTCGGGTCGTAGGGGATGTTGACACCCTGCACGACGGCGGGAGTCATGAGGTCGCAGGCGACCGTGCCGGCCACGTGGGTGCCGTGTTCCTGCACCGCGCTCGCGTCGTAGTGGCTCTGGGGCAGCTTGTTGTTGAACACCTTCGCGACGATCACCTTGTTGTTGGTGAGCTGCGGATCACCGAGCTGCGTGGTCGCCGGGAAGCCGGCGTCGTTGAAGCAGGGGTGGTTCTTGTCGATTCCGGTGTCGACGATGCCGACCTTGACGCCGTAGCCCGCCCAGGTCTCCGGAGAACCGGCCTGCGAGGCGGCACCGGCCTCGGTCCACCCCTCGACGGCCTTGATCTGGGCCAGGTCGGGGTCGGGCTCGGAGGCGGGCGTGTAGGTGTCCTGATACCCGACGGAGACGACGCCCGGCCCCTGCCGCAGCTGGTCGAGCGGGGTGCCGTTGAGCCGCACCGCCACCGCGTTGAGTGCGAAGTCGTACTGTCCGGTGACCTTCACCTGCGGCGCGTTCGTGCGCAACCAGGCGAGGAACGCGTTGCGCTGGTGGGCCAGATCGGCGCGCAGAGCCTGGCTGTGCACGCCTGAGGGGTTGACCCGTCCGTTCGAGCGGTCGGCGCTCGGATTGGTGGCGAGGGGGTCGAGGCTGAGCCGCACGATGGCGCTGCTCGTGTCGATGCCCGACGGCGTCGTCGAGTCGCTGGTGGGATTGTTCTGGGAACCGTGGGGGTTCGGGGCACTCTGGGCGGTGCCGATGCCGGGGCCCGCCGCCATGGCCACCGCCAGGGTGACCGCGGCGACGATCCCGGACGCCTTGCGGGTGAAAGCATGTCGGCTCACGACATGATCCTCCGTTCCTGATCGCACGGCCGGCGTGGGGCGGGCCGCTGGGATTGGAGGCACGCTATCCACCCGGCGGGGCCCCGGGGAATGCCCCGGGGGCGTCCGACCATTCGTGCAGCATGCCCACCTCACATCCGTGCAGTGTCGGCGCCGGGGTCGGTGCACGCAATCGGGAGGCGGATGCACGGCCCGAGGACACGTGGCGGCGCCCCCGGCGGCCGCCGACCTCAGCGCCGCTTGGGCGGCAGGGGGACGAACCCGCTGGTGCGGGCCACGTAGTCGGCGTGGCCCGGCCGGCCCGACATCCGCTGTTCGGTGAGGGCCTTGCCGGTGCGCGCCACCAGCGCCCAGGTCATGAGCAGCGGCGAGATCACGGTGAGGACGCCGGGCCAGCTGCCGGCGGTCACGAGGAACAACCCCCACCATGCGGCGGAGTCGCCGAAGTAGTTGGGGTGGCGGGTCCACGCCCAGACACCGGTGTCGAGGATCGTCCCGCGGCGCGACGGGTCGGCCCGGAACTGCGCGAGCTGCCGGTCGCCCAGCGCCTCGAACACGATGCCGACGGCCCAGACGGCCACGCCGATCCAGGCGATCCAGCCGAGCGGCCCGGTCTCGAACATGCCGACCTGTTGAACCATCGAGACGAGGAACAGCACGATCGCCTGCGGAAGGTAGACCCGGCGGATCGCGAAGAGATTGCGCTGCCTGCTGCCCCGAGCACCGCCCGGGGCGAGCAGGTCGTCGTAGCGCGGATCCTCGTGGCCGTCGCGCATCCGCCACGCGAGATAGCCACCGAGCCGCAGGCCCCACACGGCGGTGAGCACGAGCAGCAGGATCCGACGCCCCGTGTCGCCGTCGGAGCCCGACTGGAGGAACGCCGCGGTGCTCACGACCACGAATCCGATCCCCCAGGCGGCGTCGATCACGACGTGCCGGCGCTGCCGCACGCCGATGAGGTAGGTGATCACCAGCAGGGCCAGCAGGGCGAGCAGGCTGACGGGCAGGCTCGCGAGCCAGGCCGACGTGGGGAAGTGGGGCATCACCACACATTACTTCAGAAGTATTGAATAATGGCCGGGTGACATCGGAACGCTCCCTCACCCGGGCGGCCCTCGGCCGCGAACCACGCCGCGCGACCCGCCTGTTACGGCGGGTCGTGGTCGCCAACCGCCGGGTCGAGTCGGCCCTCGCCGACCATCTCGGGGTGAACGCCACCGACTACCGCACGATGGGCCTGCTGCTGAATCGGGGGGCGATGACACCGGGACAGTTGGCGAGGGGACTCGGGATCAGCCCCGCCCTCGTCTCGCTGTCGCTCGACCGGCTGGAGGGTCTCGGGCACGTCGAGCGGCGCATCGACGGCACCGACCGGCGTCGCCGGACCGTCACACCCGCCCCCCGCTCCGCGGGAGAGGTGCGTGACCGGCTCATGCCGATCGTCACGGCGTCCGAACAGTGTCTCGCCGGCTTCGACGACAAGCAGGCTGCCGCCGTCGAGACCTATCTGGCCCAGGTGCTCGACGCCCTGGAGTCGTGCCTCGCCGACCGGGCGCCCGACGGCGCCGCATCCGATGGGCGCCCGGATGCCTGAGACCAGCAGTCCGATCCTCGTCCCCACCGACCCGGCGGTGAGCGCCTGCGACCGGGTGCTCGTCATGGGGGCCACCAGCTACGAGTGGGCGATCGCCGACTTCGCGATCTGGCGCTGCGGAGCGGTGGCCGTACCCGTCTCGACCGCCTCCCCCGTGCAGGTCGCCACGGTCTCGGCCAGGATGACCGTCGCCCACGTCGCCGACCCCGCGCGGGCCGTGGCCTCACTCGCCGAGGTGCGCCCCGGCTTCCTCGTGGTCACCTCCACCGGCAAGAACATCGCCCCGGCGGGATCGGAACGCCTCGTCGAGCGCGACGGGGCGGCCGAGCACGCGGTGGTCGTGGGCGACCGGCGGCCTACGCGGCCGCCTTGCTGCGCGTGTCGGACACCCTCCCGGGGTGCGTCGACACCTGAGCCGATGCGGTCGTCGACGACCCGCACGGCTCGCCGCCCTGCAGAGGGTCGTGGACGCCGCCAACGCCACCGTCTCCCGGACCATCAGGTCAAGCGCTGGCTCGCGCTGAGGGTGCCGCTGACCGAAGGCGCCGGGCACCTCACCCCCACGGGCAAGGTGCGACGCACACGTGCTGACCAGGCGAACGACCTCATCGAGCGGCTCCACCGGGGAGCATTGGGCCTGATCCGCGGGTGACGGATTTCAACCAGATTCTCTGCAGGAAAACCCGCCCCGTCGGGGCAGGCCGCCAC
Organism: Actinomycetes bacterium; assembly: GCA_021781735.1. Taxonomy (GTDB): domain Bacteria; phylum Actinomycetota; class Actinomycetes; order Propionibacteriales; family Propionibacteriaceae; genus JAJYQH01. The sequence goes on along the minus strand of JAJXWF010000008.1, from coordinate 36,030 downwards.
CGTCTCCCGGGGGCAGCGGGTGTCGACCACTCCAACCCGCCCACGGCATGGCTGATCGCCCAGGTGCCGACCGTGGCCGCGCGGCTCGACGGGCTCCGGACGGTCCGCACCTCGGTCCTCGGCCGCGACGGTGTCGAGAGTCGTCGCGCCCGCCGCGTCATCGGAGGCGACTACGGGATCGTGGAGGCTCGCACCCCCCGCACCTGGGATTCACCCTCAACGTGCTCCAGCGGCCGCACGTGCGGCCGCGCTCGGTGGCCGAGGCCACCGACCTGTTCGGGCGGGCGGGCATCGGCTCCGACATCAGCGTGGTCAAGCCCGACGACGGCGTGCACGCCCTCTACGTCACCCGGAAGCCAGAGGCCTGATCGGGGTCGGCGTAGCCGTCGGCGGACCCGTTCAGCCGGCGAGCCGATCGGCGAGCCACGCCGCCTGGTGCTGCCACTGGTAGGCGCCGCCGCCCTCGTGCTCGTTGAACGCGTACTCGACGATGTCGGCCGCGGCCGGTCCGGACCCCCAGTGGTTGCGGGCCGCGTACACCGTCGAGGGCGGGCAGATGGGGTCGATGAGCCCGACCGAGAACAGCGCGGGGGCGGTCGCCCGCTTGGCGAAGTTGACCCCGTCGAAGTAGGAGAGGGTGGTGAAGGTCTGCCGCACGAGGTCGCGGTGCACCGAGAGGTACCTGACGATCTCGCCGTAGGGCATCGCATCGGTGAGACCGACCGCCCGCTCGAAGTGGCAGAGGAACGGAACCTCGGGCAGCGCGCCGACCAGGCCTCCGATCAGGCCCGCGACCGCGATCGTGATGCCGCCCCCCTGGCTGCCCCCCGTGACCGACACCCGGGCCGGGTCGACGCCCGGCAGCCGGCGAACCGCCTCGACCAGCAGCGCGGCGTCGGTGAACACCCGCCGGTAGTAGTAGTCGGAGGGATCGGTGATGCCCTTCGTCATGAACCCCGGGACGGCCGGGGTCGACCCGTGCGGGTCCGCGGTGTCGCCGCCGGACCCCCACGCACTGCCCTGACCTCGGGTGTCCATGATCACGTGCACGTATCCGGCGCTCGACCACGTGAGCCGCTCGTGCGGCAGACCGCGTCCACCCCCGTAGCCGAGGTACTCGACGACGACCGGCAGCGGGCCCGGGACGCCGGCGGGCCGCAGCACCCAGGCGCGCACCCTGTCACCCCCGAACCCCGAGAACTCGAGGTCGTCGACCTCGACCAGCGACAACGCCGTATCGACCCTGGTGAGGGTCGGCGGCTGGACCAGCGCCCTCGATTCCTCGAGGGTCGTGGTCCAGAACGCGTCGAAGTCGGCGGGTTCGGTGACGTCGGGACGGTAACTGCGCAGGACATCGGGCTCGAAGTCGAAACGGGGCATGGAACTTCCTTGTCGGGGAGCGGGCCTCTGGATTAGTTCGACCCCACCCTAATCGCACCCGCGAGGTGACGGCGGGTCGGTTCACGCCGGGCCGCGATGCAGCCCCATCGCGAGATTCACCCCGACGATGCCGAGCCAGCAGATGATCATCGCGAAGAGCGACCCGGTGCCCAGCGTGATCGCGGTGAGCGGGATTCCCATCACAACGCTGACGATGGCGACCGCGACCCGGCCCCCGGGAGGGACGGCCGCGGTGGGCGCCGGCTGCAACTGCTGCCTCTGCTGTCCGCGGGCCACGAGAGCGGCTTCCACCTTCTCCACGAACGAATCGACGAGGGCCGGCTCATAGTCGGCCCCCAGCTCCTTGCGGGCCGCCAGGGCGGCCTCGAAGTCCTCACGCGGAAGCGGTGACGTGCTCATGAGAAGATCGAAACACGCCGACGGCCCAGACCACTCGCTGCGCGCGCCGAGCGTGACCCTCCTCGCCTACGAGGTCCCATCCACAGCACCTCCCCGATCGGAGCATGCCCATGAACGAGCCGATCCGTGTCAGCGAGGAAGTGTCCGACGCGGTCGCCGCCGGACGCCCGGTGCTGGCCCTGGAATCCACGATCTTCACCCACGGACTCCCGCGCCCCCGCAACGTCGAGGTCGCCGCCAGGGGCGAGCGGGTTGCGCGCGAGCTCGGCGTCGTCCCGGCGACGATCGGGGTCGTCGACGGTGTCGGGGTCGTCGGCCTGTCGGGTGGGGAGATCGAGCGGCTGGCCCACGACGACGACGTGGCGAAGGCCTCGGTGCGCGACCTTCCGGTGTGCGCGGCCCTCGGACGCAACGCGGGCACCACCATCGCCGCGACCACGCTGCTCGCCCGTCGCGCGGGCATCTCGGTGTTCTCGACCGGCGGTCTCGGCGGCGTCCATCACCACGCGTCGACGACGTTCGACGAGTCGGCCGACCTGGTGACCCTCGCCCACGAGGCGATCGTGCTCGTCAGCTCGGGCGCCAAGGCCATCCTCGACATTCCGGCCACCCTCGAGCGGTTCGAGACCCTGAGCGTGCCGGTCATCGGCTACCGCACCCTCGACTATCCGGGGTTCTACGTGCGCTCCTCGGGCCACCGGCTGACGTCGCGGATCGAGACCCCCGGACAGGCCGCCGAAATCTTCCGCGCGTCCCAGGCGCTGGGCCTGCCCGCGTCCGTGCTGATCGCGAACCCGATCCCCGAGGCCGACTCGCTCGACCCGCACGACCTGGACGCCGTCATCGAGGAGGCCTGGGCGGCCGCGGAGGCCGACCGGATCAGCGGACAGGCCACCACGCCCTACCTGCTCGACTACATCCGACGTGCGACCGGCGACCGGAGCCTCGAGGCCAACGTCGCGCTGTATCTCAACAACGTGCGGCTGGGGGCACGGATCGCCACTGCGCTGGCGTCGGCCTGAGCCCACGGCGATGGCCATCCCGATGCTCGCCGTGGCCGGCGACCTGGTGCAGGACGTCGTGGTCTGGCAGCTCGAACCCGTGCGGCGCGGGAGCGACACCCGGTCGCGGGTGTCGATCCAGCGCGGCGGCTCGGCGGCGAACGTCGCGGCCTTCGCCGGCCCACTGCACCCCACACGGTTCATCGGCTGCGTCGGACCCGATCTCGGCGGCCACGTGCTGCAGCAGGAACTGCAGGGCCACGACGTCGACGTCCGCCTGCAGTGGCGCGACGTCACCGGCACGATCGTCGTGATGATCGACGCCGACGGGGAACGCAGCATGTTCCCCAGCCGCGGCGCGTCCGCCCGGCTCGAGGCGGTCGACCCGTCGTGGCTCGACGGCGTCGGCCTGCTGCACGTGCCGATGTACGCGTTCGGACCCGGCACCACGGCGGCGGCGATGCGCGGGCTCGTCGCCGACGCCCACGAGCGCGGCATCGCGGTGAGCCTCGACGTGTCATCGCTCGCGCTCATCGACGCGATGGGCCGGGATCCCTTCACTCGACTGGTCGCCGACCTGGCACCCCGGTTCATCAGCGCGAACGCCCACGAAACCGGGGCGCTGCGGCTCGGACCCGCATCGGTACCCCACGGCGCGACCCTGCTGGCCCGGCACGGTGGCGAACCGACCCTCATCGTCCGGGCGGGCGTCGAGCCGGTCGTCGTACCCGTGCCTCCGCTGGGACGCCCGCCCCGGGACCTCACCGGAGCGGGCGACGCGTTCAACGCCGGATTCCTCACCCACGTGCTGCGTCACCCGCATCTGCTGGACGCGCCGCCGCCGGCCCTCGTGCCGGCCGTCGAGGACGGTCACGCCCTGGCCGCGACCGTCCTCATGTCGCCCGGGGCCAGCAACTGATCGCGTGCTACCCGCCGACCGTGGTGATGTAGGCCCGCGCGGAGCCACCGCACGAGGTGACGACCAGATCGGGTCCGGCCGCCTGGAACAGCGACTCCCCCCGCTCCACGACGATCTCGGCGTCGCCCGCGCGCACGCACAGCACCCCCTGCGTGACGATCAGCATCGACGGTCCACCGATCCCCTCGAGCACGCGGGGGCCGCCGTCCGCGGCGACGGAGTGCACCGAGAACTCCCGAACCGGAGGACGGTAACTGGTCACCTCGACGCCCTCGGCCATGGTCCGCACCCCGGGGACGCGATGGGGCACGCTCGGCGAGAAGTCGACGATGTCGAGCAGTCCGGCAACGTCGACGTACTTGGGTGTCAACCCGCCGCGCAGCACGTTGTCAGACGGTGCCATGGCCTCGATCCCCAGCCCGGACAGGTAGGCGTGGATGTTGCCGGCGTCGAGGTAGAGGGCCTCGCCGGGGTCCAGGTCGACACGATGCAGCAGTGCCGCGCCGAGCACGCCGGGATCGTCGCCGTAGTGCGCCCCGACGATCCGCAGCGTGTCGGCGAGCACCCCCGGCGATCGACCGGCGGCACCGTACGCGACTCCCGCCAGCGTGCGCACCTCCGGCCTGCCCGACAGGACCAGTTGCAGGGCCCCCCGCAGCGCGGCTCGCGGGTCGGGGTCGGCCAGCACCGCTGCGAGCTCGGCTCCGACACCGGTGTGCATGTCGCGGCCCAGCAGGTCCGCCAGCTCGGCCCCGGCTGTGGCGGGGTCCCGGAAGCCCGACAGGGTGCGGAACGGGGAGATCGCCACGATGATCTCCGGCTTGTGCTGGTCGTCGCGGTAGGTGCGGCGCGGATCGTCGCGGGCAGGGCCCATGGCCTCCTCGCGGGCGAATCCGACCCGGGCCTGGTCGAGGGTCGGGTGGACCTGCAACGAGAGGGGCCGCGATGCGGCCAGCACCTTCATGAGGAACGGCAGCTGCGGGAGCCCGGACGCGGGGGCGTCACCGAGCAGGGAAGGGTGGGCCGCGAGGAAGGCATCGAGGCGTCCCCCGCCGACAACGACCGACGAGCCGCCGCGATGACTCCCGAGCCACATCTCGGCCTGCGGATCGCCGGTGGGCACCGTTCCGAGAAGTTCGGGGATGGCGGTGGGCGATCCCCAGGCGTAGTCCTTCACCGGATTGGTCACGCGGAACAGTCCGGGTACCGACGCCTCAGCCATGGTGGGCCCGCCGGGCGATCGCGACCGCCCCGGACAGCGCGTTGTCGTGGGACACCGCCAGCAGCAGCTCTGCTCCGGCCAATCCGTCGCCGCCGGGCGTCACGATGCCGGCCGATGGCATGACCCGACGGATCCCCGCCTCGCAGCTGTCCCGGATGACGGCCGATTTCATGATGCCGCCGATCAGGGCGACCCGCGGCGCGGGGTCGTGCTCGAGTCCCGCCCTGGCCAGGGCGGTGACCGCCGACTGGGCCAGTTCCGACCCGGCCGCCCGGCAGATCTCACCGGCGACCGGATCCGACGTCGCCAGGGCGGCCACCGACCTGGCGAAGCCCGCCACCACCCTGACCCAGTCGCGATCGGCCTGAATCTCGATGTAGGCCCGCTCCAGATTCGGATAGCGGTCGCGCACGACGTCGGTCAGTGCGGTCCTGGGGCCGCGACCGTCGTGGGCCCGCATGACCGCCTCCAGGGCCTCCCGCCCGATCCAGAATCCGCTGCCCGCGTCGCCCATCACATGTCCCCATCCGTCGACCCGGGCAACTCCCGCGGGGCCCACGCCGAGAGTGACCACCCCGGTGCCGGCCGCCACGACCACGCCGTATCCGAGCCCCAGGGCCCCGAGGTAGGAGGTGATCGAGTCGTGCGCCAGGCGCACCTCGACAACCCCGGCCTCGCGGCACAGGCCCAGCAGACGGTCGGGATCGTCGTCGACCTCGGTGAGCCCGGACGTGCCGATCGCGACCACCGGGAACGTGCGTCCGGACTCCCGCGTGGCGGCGCCGATCACCCCCGCCAACTGCGGCAGCAATCCCGCGTTGGTGCGCACGCCCGGGTAGGTCGCTGCGAAGCCGTCCGGGCCGAGCGCCCTCACCCGGATGTCGGTCTGCCCCGAGTCGACGACAAGGGCCAGGCTGGTCGATTCACTCATCGCGCTCCTCCGTCGAGGTGACGTCCCGGGCCGCCAACGGCCCCACCCATCGTGGACAACGGCGTCACCACGGCGCGAGCCTAGGCGCCTCCACCCGGCATGTCAACGATGACATCTCAGATCCCGATGGCGCCCGAGCGGTGCGCGTTCGCTGCGCGGAATCCTCAGGTCCTCGGCGGGTTGTCGGCAAATCCCCCGAATGTCTATCGTTGTCATTCTGGTCTCGGGCGCGGCGCCCGCAAGCCGGTTGGGAGACGATGCATCCGATGGCACCACCACGCTCGCGGGCCACCATGTCCGACGTCGCCCGGCTGGCCGGAGTCAGTGCGAAGACCGTGTCGCGCGTCTACACCGAACCCGCGTCGGTGTCCCCCGCCACGACCTCGAGGGTGATGGACGCCGCCCGCCGCCTGCACTTCACCCCCAACCGGCTGGCACGCGACCTGCGCCGCGGGGCGGTGTCGCACACGGTCGGGTTCGTGACGCCCGAACCGACCAACCCCTTCTACGTCCACGTGGCGGCGGGGATCGGGCAGGTCTGCGCCGAGCAGGGGCTCACGATGATGATCGCGTCGTCGGCGGATCCCGGCAGCGAGACCGACGTCATCGACACCCTCGTCGCCCAGCGGGTGCGCGCCATCCTGCTGGTCCCCTCCCTCGACGACTACGCCCACCTCGACCAGGAGCGACACCTGGGCACGGCCATCGTGGCGATCGACCGGCCCACCCCCAACCTGCTGGCCGACTCGGTGCTGCTCGACAACGCGCAGGGCGGCCGGGACGCCGCCCGCGTCCTGCTCGAGCACGGTCACACCAGGATCGGCTACGTGTGCAACCCCCGCTCGGTGTTCACCCAGGAGCAGCGCGTCGCCGCCTACCGGCAGACGGTTCGCGAGGCGACGGGAGAGTCCACCACCCGCTGGGAGCGGACCTCCGACGACCCGCACACCTCGCTCGACGACCTGGTGAGCTCGCTCCTCGACGCCGATGACCCTCCCACCGCCATCATCGGCGGCAACAACCGGGCCACCGCCGCGATCATCCGCCAACTCACCCGGCGCCGCCTCGATCTGGCGGTCGTCGGCGTCGACGACTTCGAGTTCGCCGACCTGTTCGACGTGTCGGTGATCACCCACGACGCCGAGGAGATGGGACGCGTGGCGGCGCGGCTGGCCGTCCATCGGATGGGCGAGCCGACGGGCGCACCAGAACACCGCCTGCTGCCCCTGACCTACATTCCGCGCGGGTCGGGCGAGCGTCCGGCAGCGCGCGGCGCGACGTCCGGGACGGCCCCTACCGGTACCCGCTGACGGCCCGTCAACGGGCGCCCGGATACTGGATCCATGGCGAACCCGACGCTTGCCGCGGCCATCAACCTCCGCCTCGCCCTGCTGGGCCTCGCCGAAGCCGATCCGGACAGCCTTGTCGGACCCCTGGTCGCCCGGCAACAGGAGTTCAATCGCCGGCTCGAATACCGGCCGTGCGCGGCCGACCAGCGGATCCAGGACTACCTCGACGACTACCTCGCCGAGGCGCCGGTGCGTCCGCAGTTGCCGCTGCGCACGCTGATCCTCGACCTGCCCGGCCTCGCTCGCGAACTGAGTCTTCCCCACGACGCCGACGAGTTCCGCTCCGACCTGCTGACGAGCCATCGGCTCGCCAACGGGGTCCTGCACAACCCTGCCAACGACAGGCGCACCACCGCCGGGGTGTTCCACGTGGCCGAGGGCGGCATGCCCATCCCCGACGACAAGCTCGCGGTGCCCCGCGACGTGTTCGCCCGCCTGCTCGACCTCGCCTTCCAACCACCCGACGCGGACCAGACCCTGCCCTACACGAGTGGCGACGCCGAGTCGGCCCGCTGCTTCGTGTCGATGCTGCTGCGCCCGCTCGTGCTCCCCGAAGTGGCAGGCGTCACCCCCGAGAAGCGGATGGAGATCCGCTTCATCGTGCCCGGAGGCCTGGTCGCCAACCTCGACTTCGTCGAAGGGGTGTTCGGCACCGCCGGCGACCCCTACCTCAGCGACCACGACGCCGCCCTCGACCCCGAGCGATGGACCGGCCACACCGGGTGCGTCGTCCTGGCCCCGCACCTGATCCGGGCCACCAAGAAGTCGCTCGGCCTGCCGCACTGGGACGACGCCACCGAGCGCCAGCGCCGCGACGGCATGTGCTACCGGGAGGCGTCCGAGCTGTACAACGGCGGCCGGGCGTTCAAGGCGTGCGCCCGCGACGAGCGCGGCGTCATCGTCACCGTCATCGCCGACAACTACTTCGGCTACTGCAAGAAGGAGGTCAAGACCCAGATCAGCTACTCGGCGAACCTGCTCGGCAACGCCGAGGAGGAGCACTCCGGCGGGGCCCGGGTCTTCCCCAGCTACGCGCTCGGCAGCACGTTCATCGACACCTATTCCGAGGCCGGCTACGGGCTCGCCGACGTACTCGACCGCGACCCCGACCGGTTCATCCGCCGGCCCGAGGGGCACGCGCTCGACACGCTGCACCCCGAGTTCGTGCTCGTCCCGTCGAATCCCACATTCAGCCTCGACGAGCGCACGGTCAGCTGGGTCGACCCACGGGGAGAGACCCGCAATATCCGCCTGCGGGCCGACCGCACCTACTTCGCGCCCGACGGGTACCGGGTGTCGATGCAGCCGCTGGCCGCGGACCCCGGCCAATGGACGCTGGTCGGTGTCTCACCGACCTCGACCACCTGCCACAAACCGTCGACCGTGTCGGGTGGGGGCAAGAGCGAGATCAGCAAGGCGATCGCCGATGCATTCATCTTCGGCAACCTCTACTCCCCCGACTTCGACGACGACATGGACCGCGTCACCGCACTGCTGGAGCGCGACTACTCCGGGCGGTTCGCCAGTGGTGACACGGGCGATCACCGCTCGATCCTCAGCAGGGAGCGCAGCATGGGCTCGGTCATCAAGCTGCTGACCCCCGCCCCCGACTTCACCGACGAATACAACGCGTTCCTCGAAGCGATCCCGCAGTACGTCAAGGAACTCGTGTTCACCGTCAAGCGGTTCGCCCGACCGGAGTGGGGCGACAACTGGCGCGAGCACTTCAGCGTGGCCCGCATCAACGGCCGGCTCGGCAACTTCGTGAGGCTCGACGGCGACAAGGTGATGACCACGATGCTGCGGGTCGGCTTCGAGGCCGACGGGTCATGGCGGTTGTTCACCCTGCGTCCCGACTTCAACCCGGCCGTCAAGGTGCAGACCGAGGACGACATCACCGCGAGCGTCGTGCTGCCCTCGCCCGAGGGGCCGTCGCGCAAGTTCGTCCAGAACTGCGAAACGCTGCTGTTCCAGCGTCCCGACGACGCGATCCACCGCGGCTACGACAAGCAGGCCGAACGCGACATCGCCACCCCCGGCACCTTCCTGTCGAACTTCGAGCCGCTGACCCACGCCGACGCCCGCGACCTGCGCGACGACGCCAGGGCGTTCAGCGCGTTCACCCAGCCCATGCGCGATCTCATCGCCCGCGTCGCCGACGAACCCGACGGGACCTCGCCCGCCTACTTCGTGTCGTCCGCCGATCCCCGGATCGTCGAGGGGCAACGCTCGAAGAACCCGCGCTACCTGCAGCGGCGTCCCGACCTCGCCAACCCGCTGGCCACGGCCGCGTCGGATCTTGCCGCCCACCTGCAGGCCCGACGCCCCGGCGCGGAGCGCCTGGCCCTGCCCGTCGATGTCGTCGCCGCCGGACGCCGCAACAACCCGCCGGAGCCGGGTGTTCCGGCGCTGTGCCCGTTCAACCCGCTGCACTACATGGAGTTGCCCGAACTGTTCATGGAGTTCATCAGCTCGATGACCGGCAAGTCGCCCTCGACCACGGGCGCCGGCTCCGAAGGGGCGCTCACCAAGGGGCCCTTCAACGCGCTGCCCGCGATCATCGACCTCAACGCGGCGTTCCTGTCGTACGCGCTCACCGGCTACGACGGGTGGGTGTCGTGCGCCGGCTACGTCGGGCCGAAGGTCCGCATCGACCACGACTTCAGCCTGCTCGTGCCCGAGGTGTTCTCGCGGATGACACCCGCCGAGCGGGACGCCGGCGCGCTCCTCGCCGAGGGCGCGCTCGAACGGCTCGTCGACTTCGACCACGACGGGCGCCCGATCCTCGCAGGCAGGCTCGGCTTCCGGATGACCCGCAAGTTCGCCACCACCTACTTCGGGCGCATCTTCATGCATCCGCACGCGGTGTTCGACGAGGCCATCCTCCGACCCGAGACCCAGGACCTCGACATCTTCGCCGATTCCCTCGAGACCATCGTCAGCACCCACGAGCGCGTGGCCCGCGCCTACTTCGCCGACGGCACGGTTTCGCTGGCGGTACCGCCCCTGCGGGCACTGCTCGAGATCATGGCCCATGGGGTGAGCGAGGAGGGCTGGACCCTCGCCACCCCCGAGTTCCGGCAGATGTTCACCCGCGGATCGGTGCTCGCGTCCCCGTGGTACTCCGACCGCCTCACCGCCAAGCGGGACGCCGACGCGAGCCGACTCGACCGCGCGATCGCCGACCTCGAGGCCTTCATCGCCGTCGAGGCCAACGCGGCCACCGTCGAGCGCCTCGGACTCACCGACAGGCTCGCGTGGGCCCGCGGCGAGCGCCAGCGCGCCGCGTCCGACGGCTACGTGACGTCGCTCCGCGGAACCCTCGGGCGGCAGGTGCTGTAGTCCGGAGGCCTGGCCCCCCCGGACCGGAACCCCGGGTCCTCGGCTCTGTCGCGGCGTACGACCCGGCCAACGCGGCGTACGACCCGGGCCCCGCGGCGTACGACCCGGCCGAAAACGGTGCCCAACTCGTACGCCGATGACCGACTCGTACGCCGCCCGAGCCCCGACCGCGGGCGAGCGGACGGGCGGGGCGGACGCCGTCCGGTGCGCTCAACCCACCCCCACGTGAGGCCGCCCGGCCGGTAGAGAGCGTTCGGATCAGGTGGCAGGATCGGGTGTGCCACCAGGACATCACCGGGAGGGACCGAGCGTGCCAGCGTCCTCGACCACCGAACAACCCGGACAGCCGGAACCCACCGAACAACCCGGACAGCCGGAACCCACCGAACAACCCGAACCCACCCAACCCGCTGGGCAGCCCGAACCCACCCCACCGCCGCAACCGGCCGGAGAGTCGTCGGCCTCGCATCGGGCCGACGCCCACGACCGCATCCGGGTGCAGGGGGCGCGGGAGAACAACCTGAAGAACGTCTCCGTCGACCTGCCGAAGCGCCGGCTCACCGTGTTCACCGGGGTGTCCGGGTCGGGCAAGAGTTCGCTCGTGTTCGGCACGATCGCCGCCGAGTCGCAGCGGATGATCAACGAAACGTACAGCGCGTTCATCCAGGGGTTCATGCCGACGCTGTCACGACCCGACGTCGACGTGCTCGACGGGCTGACCACCGCGATCATCGTCGACCAGGAGCCGATGCGTGCCACCATCAGGTCGACCGTCGGCACCGTCACCGACGCCAACGCGCTGCTGCGGATCCTGTTCAGCCGGCTGGCCCGGCCACACATCGGCTCGCCCCAGGCGTACGCGTTCAACGTCCCGACCGTGCACGGCGGCGGCGCGATCACCGTGGAGCGCGGCGAGGACCGGACCATGGCCACGAAGAAGACCTACACCGTCACCGGCGGCATGTGTCCCCGGTGCGAAGGCATCGGCAACGTCAACGACATCGCGCTCCGCGAGCTGTTCGACGAGAACCTGTCGCTCGCCGACGGGGCGTTGAAGGTGCCCGGCTACACCCCCGGCGGGTGGAACCACCGCCTGTACGCGGCGTCCGGCTTCTTCCCGGCGGACAAGCCGATCAGTGAGTTCAGCAAGCGCGAGCGCCACGACCTGCTTTACCGGGAGCCCACCCGGATGAAGATCGCGAACATCAACATGACCTATGAGGGGCTGATCCCCCGGCTCCAGAGGTCGATGCTCTCCAAGGACGTCGAGGCGATGCAGCCCCATATCCGGGCGTTCGTCGAGCGGGCGGTCACCTTCACCACCTGCCCCGAGTGCGGCGGCACCCGGCTCAGCACCGCGGCCCGCTCCTCGACGATCGCAGGCATCAGCATCGCCGACGCCTGCGCGAGGCAGATCAGCGACCTCGCGGCCTGGGTGCGGACCCTCGACGAGCCCAGCGTCGCGCCGCTGCTGGCCTCCCTGCAGGACCATCTCGACGCGTTCGTCCGGATCGGTCTCGGATACCTGTCGCTCGACCGGTCGTCGGGCACCCTGTCGGGCGGGGAGGCGCAACGGGTGCGGATGATCCGGCACCTCGGGTCGTCGCTCACCGACGTCACCTACGTGTTCGACGAGCCGACGATCGGGTTGCACCCCCACGACATCCAGCGGATGAACGAGCTGCTGCTGCAACTGCGCGACAAGGGCAACACGGTACTGGTCGTCGAGCACAAGCCCGAGACCATCGCGATCGCCGACCACGCCGTCGACCTCGGCCCCGGCGCGGGCACCTCGGGCGGCAGGATCGTGTTCGAGGGCAGCGTCGCCGGCCTTCGCCGCAGCGACACCCTCACCGGACGCCACCTCGACGATCGGGCCCGGGTCAAGGACGCCGTGCGCACCCCCACCGGGCGGCTCGAGGTCCGCGGGGCCCGCGACCACAACCTGCGCGACGTCGACGTCGACATCCCGCTCGGCGTCCTGACCGTGATCACCGGCGTCGCCGGATCCGGCAAGAGTTCCCTCGTCGAGGGGTCCGTGTCACCCCGCAATGGCGTGGTCACGATCGACCAGGCCCCCATCAAGGGGTCCCGACGCAGCAATCCCGCCACCTACACCGGCCTGCTGGACCCCATCCGCAAGGCGTTCGCGAAGGCGAACGGCGTCAAGCCCGCCCTGTTCAGCGCCAACTCCGAGGGGGCCTGCTCCACCTGCAAGGGCGCCGGCGTCATCTACACCGAGCTCGGGTTCATGGACACCGTGACCACCGTGTGCGAGGAGTGCGACGGCTTGGGCTTCCAGCCGGCGGTTCTCGACCATCTCCTGGGTGGCCGCAACATCCACGAGGTGCTGTCGATGACCGCGGCCGAGGCACTGGCGTTCTTCGGCGCCGGCGGGGTCCCGATCCCGGCGGCCCGCACGGTGCTCGAGCGACTGGTCGATGTCGGGCTGGGCTACCTGACGGTGGGCCAGCCGCTCACGACGCTGTCGGGCGGTGAGCGCCAGCGTCTCAAGCTCGCCACTCACCTCGGCGACACGGGCGGTGTCTACGTGCTCGACGAACCGACCACCGGCCTGCACCTCGCCGACGTCGAGCAGCTGCTCGGCCTGCTCGACCGGCTGGTCGACGCCGGGCACTCGGTGATCGTCATCGAGCACCACCAGGCCGTGATGGCCCACGCCGACTGGATCATCGACCTCGGTCCGGGCGCGGGCCACGACGGCGGGCTCGTCGTGTTCGAGGGAACCCCGGCAGCCCTCGTGGCCGACGCCTCCACCCTCACCGGACGCCACCTGGCCCGCTACTGCGGCGTCCCCGGCACCGACTGACCGGGAGCGCGAGCAGCTACCGGGAGGCCCCGAGCGGTCCCACGGGAAGGGTGCGGGCGGCCAGGGCCGCCACCAGGCGCGCGTGGACCGCCTGGTTCGCCTCGGCCCCCACCCGCCGAAGTGCCATCAGCGCCGCCCCCGCGAGACCGTCGGTGGCGGTGAGGCAATGCCGTCCGGCCAGGCGCTGGGACATCCGGTCGTGCAGGGCGCTGGCAGGGCCGATCAGGCCCCCGGCCAGCACCAACGGGACGTCGTCGTCGCCCAGCAGCGAGGTGATCGTGTTCGTCAGGGCGTTCGCGGCGCCCTCGAGGATCAGCGAGGCCACGGGATCGTCGGGGTGCCGGAGCACGATCGGGGCCAACCTGGCCAGCTCGATCGGACGCCGCCCGTAGATCTCGTGCACGAGCGGGGAGAGCACCTCCGGACGCCCGGTCCGCTTGCGGCGTCCGCGGGAGAGTCCGTACTCGGCCAGCACGTCGTCGGTCAGCGCGGTCGGCTCCCCGCGCCCGTCGAGATCGGCCGCGGCGGCGATCGCGGCGCGGCGCCCGATCCAGAACCCCGATCCGGCGTCCCCCAGCAGCCAGCCGAGACCGTCGGCCACCCGCGCCAGGAGCCCGTCGCTGATCCGGCCGGCCACGGCCCCCGTCCCGACGATCAGCACGGCGCCCTCGGACGCCGGACTTCCCGAGAAGTAGGCGCTCAGCACGTCGCTGTCGATGGCGAGCGGACCCGGGACGCCACTGTCGATGAGCCGTGCAACCAGCCCGTCGGTAGGCGTCGACCCGTTGGCGCCCCCGGCCATGGTGACCAGCGAGGACACGATCCGCTCGCTGTTGCCGGACTGTGCGAGCGCCTGCCGACACGCCTCGACGACGTTCGCCGTCGCCAGTTCGACACCCGACGAGATCGGGTTCCCCGCACCGGCGCGCCCGACGCCCAGGACGTCCCCGGTGAGGCCGACGACGGCCGCCCGGGTCGAGGTACCCCCCGCATCAACCGCAATGACTGCCGGAACCATGACTCTCCTGTCGGTTTCCCCCCTCACCGCACGGGTGGATGGCCAGCACCCTAACGGGTGGCGGGCCAGATTCAGGCCTCGATCCTCAGTCGGCCCGCGTACGTGTCGGTGAGCTCCCGGTTGTGCTCATCGCCGCCGGGGATGTTCGCCGAGATGTACATCGGCGGCCGGATCCCCCGGGCCGCGAGCCTTTCGGCGACACCCAGGGTGAGCAGTTGGGCGATGAACGCGCCGGTGATCGACGAGATCGCGCCCCCCACCATCCCCTCGGTGAGTTCACCCGGCTCGAGCGGCACCGTGGTGTCGCCGAACGGTGCCAGGTTGTCGATGACCACGTCGGCCAGGTCGCTGAGCCGCTTGCCCGACGGGTGCTTCGGCTTGACGGCCATCGTGTGCTGCAGGCTGGTGACCGCGATGAGGGGGTGGCCGGCGTCCTTGACCGCCTGGGCGACGCCGATGATCGACCCGTTCACACCCGAATTGGACGCGATGATCCACACGTCGGCCGGGTGGTCCGACTGGAGCGAATACAGTTCCACGGCGACGCTCGGGTCGCGTTCGAGATCGGAACCGTTGAGTGACCCGCGTTCGCGCGTACCCCAGATGACGACGTCGCGCAGCGCGGCCTTGGATGTGGGGATCAGGCCTCCGGCCCGTCCCGCGACCTCCATCGCGAAGGCCTCGGAGTGGCCGCTGCCGAAGGCGTGCACCACGCCGCCGGCGGCGATCGAATCGGCCATCAGGTCGGCCGCGCGGCCGATCGGGCCGTCGGCGGCGGAGGCGACGAGCAACGGCAACCTGGACGTGACTTCTTGTTGGAACTTCTCGGCAGAGCTCATGGGCGGAACTCTAGGACCGGTCGGACCAACCTCCGCAACGGCGAACAACCCGAATGCTCACCGCCCGACACGCCGCAGAAACCGGCCATTGCGGCCCTGATGGCCGCCGCGCCGGTGACACTGGAATGTAACAAGCGTGCAACTTCGCGCGATCAGAGTGAGCGAAACGGTGCAGAACGCCCCTGAGGTAGCGACACGCCCGCCGTCCCGCATTAGTTTGTCAGCCAACCACCAATCGGCTTCCGCGTAACGTCATTCATGGAATGCCTTGTCACAGGAGATGGTTCATGCAGAATTCGTCCTTCGGTCAGGCCCGTATCGGGCGTCGCAGCCTGCTCGCGTCGGCGGCCGTCATTCCCCTGGCGGGAACCCTGGCCTCCTGCGCGGGGAGCGGCGCCGGCAACACGACGTCGACGAGCGGCTCCAGCGCGACCAGCGCGGTGTCCACCTCCCCCGACAACCCCTTCGGCGTCGCCAAGGGATCCAGCGTCGACGCCGTGATCTTCAACGGTGGATACGGCGTCGACTACGCCCAGTACGCCGCCAAGTTGATGGGACAGCAGCCGTACGCCGCCAACTGCACGGTCACGCCCACCACCACGATCGCCACCACCCTGCAGCCGCGGTTCAACGCCGGCAACCCGCCGGACGTGATCGACGACTCCGGCGCCAACCTCATCGGCATCCAGACGATCCTCAGCGAGATCGAGGATCTCACTGACGTGTTCGCGGCCAACAACCTCGAGGGCACCCCGATCAAGGACACCCTCTACGGCGGCGTCACCGCGCCGGGCACCTACAACGGCAAGTTCGCCGTGATCAACTACGTGATGACCGTGTACGCCCTGTGGTACTCCCAGTCGATGTTCGACGCCAACGGCTGGAAGCCGCCGACAACCTGGGACGAGGCGTACGCACTCGGCCAGGAGGCCAAGGCCAAGAACAAGTACCTGTTCCTGTGGGGCAAGGAGGCCGCCACCTACTACCAGACCACCGCGATCGGCTCGGCCATCAAGGAGGGCGGCAACGATGTGCGGCTGGCCCTGGAGAACCTCAAGCCCAAGTGCTGGAGCCTCGACCCGATCCAGCAGGTCTTCACCGCGATGAAGAAGATCATCGACGCCGGCATGGTGAAGCCGGGCGGCTCGGGCACCCAGTTCACCCAGGCACAGGCGCAGTGGTCGAGCCAGGAACAGGCACTGCTCTACCCGTCGGGTTCCTGGATCGAGAACGAGATGAAGTCCCAGACCAAGGCGGGCTTCAAGATGACCGGCACCCCCGAGCTCACCGTCACCAAGAACTCCCAGATGCCGGCCACCGCCCTGCACGCCACCGCCGGTGAGGGCTACATCGTGCCCACCCAGGCGAAGAACGTCGCCGGTGGCAAGGAGTTCATGCGGGTGATGCTGAGCAAGGACGCCGCCACCAACTTCGCCAAGACCAAGCTGGCTCCGACGATCGTCAAGGGCACGGTGCCCGCCGACGGGTTCGGGTCGACCGCGTTGGTGAGCCAGATCAAGATGCTCGACAACGCCGCCACCGACGTCTTCAGCTGGCAGTTCGTCGACTACTACGGCATGAACGCCGACCAGTTGGTGCTGTGGAACACATTCCTCGGCGGCGGCTCGTCGGTGAAGCAGCTCACCGCCGGACTGCAGCAGATCACCGACAAGATCGCCAACGACCCGACGATCAAGAAGATCACGGTCTCGTGACGGCTCAGGGATTCACCCACCGCCGGACCCCGGGGCTGGCCCGTACGGCCACCCCGGGGCGCCGGCGGCGTCGACGCAACTGGAGCGTCGATCGGGTCACGTTCTTCCTCGCGTTTCTCGGGTTGCCGCTTTCGGTCTACCTGATCTTCGTGGTGAGCCCCTTCATCCAGGCCTTCTACTATTCCCTCACCGACTGGACCGGGTTCAACCCGCAGATGGACTATGTCGGGTTGAGCAACTACACGAGGGCGTTCACCGACAACATCTTCCTCAAGTCGATCCGCAACAGCGTCGAACTCGCGATCGTGGTGCCGTTCGTCACGATCGCACTCGCCCTGACGCTGGCGACGCTGATCACCGTCGGTGGTTCCAGCCACGGACAGATCCGGGGCCTCAGCGCGGCCGGCTTCTACCGGGTGATCTCGTTCTTCCCGTACACGATCCCCGCGATCATCATCGGCATCATGTGGAGCCAGGTGTTCGACCCGTCGAACGGCCTGGTCAACGGGATCCTCACGGCCGTCGGGTTCAAGCAGTTCGATTCCTTCCCGTGGTTGGGCAACATCGATACCGCCATGCCCGTATCGATGTTCGTCATCATCTGGGGCCTGGTCGGCTTCTACATGGTGCTGTTCATCGCCGCGATCAAGGGCATCCCGAGTGAGATCTACGAGTCGGCGCGCATCGACGGCGCCGGCCGCTTCCGCACCGCGCTGACGATCACGCTGCCGCTCATCCGTGAGAACGTGCAGACGGCCTACATCTACCTCGGCATCGCCGCGCTCGACGCGTTCGTGTACATGCAGGCCCTCAACTCCAACGGCGGACCCAACAACTCCACCCTGGTCATGAGCCAGTACCTCTACCGCACCGCGTTCACCAAGGGGCAATGGGGTCTCGCCTGTGCCATGGGCGTGGTGCTCGCCGCGGTCACCATGAGCTTCGCCGGCCTGGTGTTCCTCGTCAATCGCCTCACCGGGGGCAAGGATTCGGTGACGCTGGCATGAGCGCCTCGACGACGAATCTCTCGACCCCCCTCACCGACAACCCCCGCACCGTGCGGACCAATCCGGGCGACCGCACGGTCGCCTCGATCGCGCACGCGGTGCTCGTGCTGTGGGTGGTGCTCGTGGTCGGTCCCCTGTTGTGGACGCTGGTCACCTCGTTCAAGACGACGACCCAGATCTTCGACTCGCCGTTCACGCTGCCCACCCGACCGGCAGTGGTCAACTACGCGCACGCCTGGACGACCGCAGGCATCGGACGCTACTTCATCAACACGATCATCGTGGTCGGCTCGGCCCTGGTGATCGTCATGCTGCTCGGGGCCATGTGCGCCTACGTGCTGGCCCGGTTCCGGTTCTTCGGATCGCGGGTCATCTACTACCTGATGCTCGCGGGACTCACCTTTCCTGTGTTCCTCGCGATCGTGCCGCTGTTCTTCGTGTTGCGCGGCTTCGGCCTGCTCAACACCCTGCCCGGCCTCATCATCACGTATGTGGCGTTCGCGTTGCCGTTCACGGTGTTCTTCCTGTACGCGTTCTTCCGGGCACTTCCCTACGAGATCAGCGAGGCGGCCGCCATCGACGGGGCCGGAGACTGGCGCACGTTCTTCAGCGTCATGCTGCCGATGGCCCGCCCGGGCCTGGCCTCCGTGGCGATCTTCAACTTCCTCGGGCTGTGGAACCAGTACCTCATCCCCGTGGCGTTGAACACCAACGAGAAGAACTACGTGCTGTCCCAGGGCCTGGGCGCGTTCGCGAGTCAGGCCGGTTACTCGGTCGACTTCGGCGCCCTGTTCGCCGCCGTGGTCATCACGGTCGCGCCGGTGCTGGTGGTGTACGTCATCTTCCAGCGTCAACTCCAGGGGTCGGTGAGCCAGGGCACGATGAAGTAGGCGATCCGGACTCGATGGTTTCCGGCGGACGGCTCAGTGCAACGAGGCGTCCGCCGGTCCCGTCTCCCAGGAGACGAAGGTGACCTCGAGGCCCGCGCGGGTCGGCGCGCAGCAGAACGGGCCGGCTTCGAGTTCCTCCCCGGGCCTCAGGTGCGCGAGACGCACCAGCTGCCACGGCCCGTCATCACGGCGGGCCCGCACCGTGACCGCGTCGCCGGTGCGTGAGGCGCGGATCGTCGCCCGGTGGTGGTTCCAGTCGGGAACCGGTGCCACCGACCAGTCGGAGTACTCGTCGGTGACCACCGCCCCCAGTTGGGCGACGCCGTCGGCGACCTCGATGCCGGCCTTGATCCAGCGCCGGTCAGAACCGCGGATGAACAGGCCCGCCTGGTCGAACTGCCCGGAGAGTTCGACCTCGAAACTCACCTCGACGGCACTGTCGTCGGGGAACGGCCCGACCAGGGCATGCTCGTCGTCGTGCACGAACCCGTAGCTCGTGATCCGCCAGGCGTCGCTGCCCTCGGCACAGGTGACCATCAGGCGGCCGTCATGCTCGGACGCCGCCACCGGCGGGGTGGTCCAGCGGCCTTCGGACCAGGCACTGCGTGTCATCGGTCGATCCTTTCATCGGACAGGGCATCAGGCTTTGTCATCGTGATGGGGCGGCAAGACCGAAGGTCTCGACGATCTCGTAGAGGGGAGTTCCACCCGGTCCCTGCCCGAGGTGCGACTCCACGAGTACCACCTCGGTGCCCACCCAGGGCTCGGATCGGAACGTGTCGAGCAGGTCGATCCACGATCCCGCGGGATGGGGGCGCGATGTTCGGGCGAGGGTGAGGTGGGCACGCAAGCGGGTGCCATCGACCTCGACACCGGCGCGGTTGCAGGCCCGGCGCACGGTTCCGGCCAACCGGGTGGTGCGCTCCGCATCGGGTCCGACCCGCAGTGCGAGCACCCGGGCGCGCAGGGCGTCGGGGAAGGCCAGACCACCATCGAGCGCGAGCGGGACCGCCCCGGTGCGGACCTCGGCAAGACTCCCGATGAGCGGGTCGATGCGGGCATCACTCACCGCCGGCAGGAATGCCAGCGTGATGTGCCACGTCTCGGGGCGCGTCCATCGCCAGGGCGTCTCGGCCTCCCAGCGCGGTTCAAGGAAGCGGGTCAGGTCGTCGCGCACCGATGCGGGTGGAAGCAGGGCGACGAACAGTCGTCGACTCACGGCTCAGCGCCTGCGGGCGGTGTGGAACAGGGATCGGACGATCTCACGCCCCGCGGAGCGGGCGAACCGCTCGAACGCCGAAGCGCTCCCAACTGGGGTCATGCGGCACACAATAGTGCGCCCCCTCGTCCCGGGCGGAAGTGCGATCCCGGGAGGCCGTCCCGGTCCCGGCTAGAATTCGCATGTGATCTTCAAGCGAGTCGGAGACTCCCGCCCCTACCCCGATCACGGCTACGCCCAGAAGCAGTGGGCCGCGATCGCGCCGCAGCAGGTGCGCCTCGGCGACTTGGTGACCACGAAGCGCACCCTCGATCTCGAGGCCCTGCTCGAGGACGACTCCACGTTCTACGGCGACCTGTTCGCCCACGTCGTGAGCTATCGCGGCGAGCTCTATCTCGAGGACGGACTGCACCGCGCCCTCCGGGCCGCCCTGCAGCAACGCCAGACCATGCATGCCAGGGTTCTCGAACTCCGGTAACCTCACCGATGACCCGGTGGGCGGATCGCGCACCGCCGGGCACCGACGATCCGACGGAAGGGGGCACTGTGCAGCGCTACCTGCGGCTGTTCGGCACCCCCATCACCTTGCTGCTGCTCCTCGGCGTGCTCCTTTACGGGGCCTGGTGGGGCTACCGGAACGTGACGGCGCCCTTTGCGGGCAACACTCCCGATCCCTGCGTGACGCAGAATGTCGGCAAGGAACTCAAGTCCAGCCAGGTCAGCGTCAGGGTGCTCAACGGCGGGACGCAGGTGGGCCTGGCCGGCCGCGTCGGCGCCGAACTGACCGGCGCCGGTTTCAAGGTCACCGATGTCGGCAACACCAGCGAGGTCATCTCGTCGACCGTCGTGGTCGGCGCGTCGAAGAATGCTCCCGAGGTCAAGCTCGTGCTGGGCTTCCTCAAGGGCGCCACGGTCCGGGCCGACCAGCGCACGGACGGTACGGTCGACGTGCTCGTCGGTGACAAGTACGCCGGGTTCAACGCCAAGGGCGCGCGGCAGATCTCGGTGCCGGGCGGCGTCGTGTGCCTGCCGGCCGGCGCCTCGCACTCGGCCAGCGCCTCGACGTCAGCCTCCGCGAAGGCGACGGCGTCGCACAGCTGAGCCAGGCGGCCGGCGCGCCGGGGCCTCCGCGATTCCGGGGCTCCGCACGCCGTACCAGTGGGCGAGACGTCCCCCGCGTCCGATCTCGGTAAGGCGGGTCTCGATGAGGCGCCGCTCGCTGGTCGGAGTGACGATCAACAGTTCATCGCCGATACGCAGCACGTCGCGACCGTTGGGCGAGAACGAGTGCCCATCGCGGATCACCAGGGACACCACCGCATTGGTCGGCATGCGCAGTTCGGCCACGGTGACGCCGGCCATCCTCGAGCCCTCGGGCACCCGCACCTGCAGCAGGTCGGCGTTGATCCGGTCGAGTGGGGCGGCCTCGATGTCGACGTCGCGGGCGCTGTCGGGGTCGACCAGGCCGAGCCGACGTCCGACCCACGGCAGGCTGGGTCCTTGCAGGGCCGTGAACACGATGACGAACACGAGCACAACGTCGAACAGCACGTCGGCGTTGGCCATGTGCTGCGACATGGGAACGGTCGCCAGGATGATCGGGACCGCCCCCCGCAGCCCCGCCCAGGACAGGAACGCCTGGTGACGCCACGGCAGGCGGAACCAGACGGTGGAGACGAACACCGCCAGCGGACGGGCCACGGCGGTGAGGAACAGCCCCGCCCCGATCCCGACGGCGATCGTGCGCATGGTGAGGCGGCTCGGTGAGGCGAGCAGACCGAGCATGACGAACAAGCCGATCTGGGACACCCAGCCGATCCCCTCGGCGAACGAGCGCACCGCCTGGCGGTGGGGCAGCTTGCCGTTGCCGATCATCACCGAGCACACGTAGACCGCGGCGAACCCCGACACGTGCACGAACACGCCCGCGCCGTAGGCCATCACGGCCCAGGAGATCGCCGCCAGCGGGTAGAGCCCGGACGCCGGCAGCGCCACCCGGGGCATCAGGTAGACGGCGACCGCCCCCAGAGCGAGACCGAGCAGGGCCCCCCCGACCAATTCGAGCACGACCAGCAGCGCCACGAGCAGCGGCCCGCCCTGCAGGCTGTGACCCGTGGCGATGCCGGTGAAGGTGGCGACGAGCAGCACCACCGGAGCGTCGTTGATGCCGGACTCGGCCTCGAGGGTGGCCCGCAGGCTGGCCGGTAGCGGGAGTCCGCGCAGCACCGAGAACACCGCAGCCGAGTCGGTGGGCGCGGTGACCGCGCCGAGGAGCGCCGCAACAGGAAGCGACAGCCCAAGCACCCAGTGGCCGAAGCCTGTCATCACCGCGATGCTCACCAGGGTGCCGACCGTCGCCAGCATCGCCGCGGGCCCGACCGACGGCCGGATCTCGGACCACTTCGTCGTGAGGCCGCCCTCGGCGAGGATCAGCACCAGGGCCGCGAACCCGAGCTGGTGCGCCAGAGTGGCATTGCTGAAGTGGAAGCCCAACCCGGAATCGCCCATGCCCATTCCGACGAACAGGAACAGCAGCAGCGCCGGCAGTCCGACCCTCGTGCCGAGGAACGCCGCGAACACGGCGACCAGGGCCACGACCGACCCCACCAGCATGGCGAGGTCGAGGTTCAGCATGTCCTCATTGTCACAGACCCGTGTGACGGCCAGGTGTCCCAGTGGGACGAGAGAACTCCCGACCGGGCTCACCCGGTCGGGAGTTCTCAGATGGCGGTGACGGAGGGATTTGAACCCTCGGTGGCTTGCACCACACTCGCTTTCGAGGCGAGCTCTTTCGGCCGCTCAGACACGTCACCGCGGGTGACTTTACCGGGTCGTCGCCGGGGGGCGCCAATCGGGCGGGAAGGCCCTGACGGCCTCAGCGGCGGCCGGAGAAGAATTCGTCGAGCAGGGCCGAGCACTCCTCCGCGCGGACGCCGGACACCACCTGGGGGCGGTGGTTGAGCCGGGGGTCGCGGACCACATCGAACAACGACGCGACCGCCCCCGCCTTCGGGTCGAACGCCCCGAACACCAGGCGCTCGACGCGGGCGGCGACCAGGGATCCGGCGCACATCGTGCAGGGTTCGAGGGTCACGACCAGGGTGCATCCGTCGAGCCGCCAGGCTCCCTGCGCACGCGCCGCCCGGCGCAGGGCCACGATCTCGGCGTGGGCGGTGGGGTCGTCGTGCAGTTCCCGCTCGTTGCCGGCCGACGCGAGCACGCTCCCGTCGGCGGCGAGCACCACCGCACCGACCGGCACGTCGTCGTGGAGCACGGCCAGCCGTGCCTGCCGCAGCGCGACGCCCATGGCGGCGTCCCAGCGAGAGGCCATGGGGATGCCCGCGGCGCTCAGCGGTGCGGGTGCGACACCGCGTGACGGAACTGGGAGCCCAGCTTCATCCGGTCGGCGATCCGGGTGAGCAGTTCGTCGGAATCTTCATCGAGGTCGGTGGCGTAGCCCTCGAGATCGAAGTCGCTGATCCCCTGGTCGCTCAGCAGCCCGAGGTCGCCCATCGGTTCGGAGTCGTCGTCGGGGTCGGGGATGTCGATGCCGAGATAGTCGGCGACGTCGCGGGCGATGGGCCAGTCGTTGGCCGACACCCCGTCGCTGAGCAGCACCTGAACGTTCCGCCCGCGCGCGCGGCAGATGACGAAGAACTCGCTCGCGATCGAGACCATGCCGATCGCGCCACCGTCGGCCGGCAGGCGGCGCAGCTGGGTGATGAGCTCGTCGAGATCGTTCGCGAGGTCCTTGGGCATCGACACGACCACCGGATTGCCGTCTTCGCGGTACATGGCGATGACCAGATCGATCTCGTCGTCGGAGGCGTCGTCGAGATCGTCATAGTCGTCGGAGTCGTCGTCGTCGTCGTCATCATCGTCGTCGTCATCGTCGGAGTCGGTGTCGTCGAGCGGGACGGTGTCGTCGAGCGGGACGGTGTCGTCGAGCGGGTCGTTGACGTCGAGGTCGTCAACGACATCGACGTCGAGCGCCTCCGGGTCGAGTTCGATGGTGTCGTCGCTGTCGAGTTCGTCGTCGAGCTGCTCGACGTCGCTGTTGGCGTCGTTCTGGCCCATGACCTGCCTCCTTGCCACCGCGGGAACACACCCACCCTTGCAGAGTAGTGCCCCGCCGACCACCGATATCCGTCGGGAGCGACAAGCATGCCACGGACTCCGGGTCGACACCCCACCCCGAGCGAGACCGTCGGACGTCGCGAGGGCGGGGTGGGTCGGGGAGATGCCCCGTGGGATAGTGATGCCGTGGAACTGCGCGACATCGACCACCCGCTGGTATCTCACAAACTCGGCCTGCTCCGTGACGCCCGAACGCCCAGCCCGCTGTTCCGGCAGTTGGTCGACGAACTCGTCACCTTGCTGGCCTACGAGGCCACCCGTGAAGTGCGGGTCGAACCGCGCGAGATCCAGACGCCGGTAGCGGTGGCCCGCGGCGTGCAGTTGGCCCGCCCGCGTCCCCTCGTGGTGCCGATCCTGCGGGCAGGCCTGGGCATGCTCGCAGGAATGACCCGGCTGATCCCCACCGCCGAGGTGGGGTTCGTCGGCATGGCCCGCGACGAGCAGACGCTGCAGCCCGTCACCTACGCCGAACGGCTCCCCCACGACCTGTCCGGGCGCCAGTGCTACGTGCTCGACCCCATGCTCGCCACGGGAGGCTCGCTCGGCGGCACGGTCCAGTTCCTCGTCGACCGTGGGGCCGACCACATCACCTGCATCTGCCTGCTCGCCGCCCCCGAGGGCATCGCGCGCTTCCGCGCACTGATCGATGGTCTGGGCGTCCCCTGCACCCTGGTGGTCGCGGCGGTCGACGACCACCTCAACGAGCACGGCTACATCATCCCTGGCCTCGGGGACGCCGGTGACCGTCTGTTCGGTCTCGCCGAATGACGGCACGCCCGGCAGCCTGCCCGTCGGCCCGCACCGGTCGGCCGGTCAGGTCCCGGGTCTGAGTTCCGTGCCGCCCAGGCTGAAGCTCGGCGCACCGTCCTCGGGGACGATGGCCTCCTCGCCGTAAAGCGACGACCACTGCACCGTGAGCGTGCTCGCCGAGACCGGTGCCGGGAGTTCGCTCAACCGGGTCGTGACGTCGCCGATCACACTCGCGCTGACGTTGTTCACCGCCAGCGCCTGCTTGGGCAGGTAGCCGTCGTCGAGCGTCACCGTGGTGACGTCGCCACACGTGAGCGTGGTGCGCAACTGCAGCGGTCCGCCCAGGCGCACCCCGTAGTCGGCGGTCAGCGTGGTCGGGCAACCGGGCACCAGCGTGCGCTGGATCGACAGGATCGACACGTCGTTCGGCATCAGCGAGGTGAGCACCGACAACTGCTTCTGGAGCAGCGTGGCCTCGTCGCTGCCGTTCGGCAGCGGCCGGCCGTTGACCTCCACCGCCGTCAGCGCCCCGCAGGTGCCGTGGGTGATGATCGTGCCGCTCCAGCCGGCGGTCCCCACGATGCTCCAGGAATCGCCGGTGCAGCCCAGCGCCTGCAGCTTCTGCCACATCGGCAGGATCTGGGTGTCTCCGAATGTGCCGAGACTCATGTTCCCGTAGGTGTTGTCGACCTGGACCTTGCCGAGCGGCGTGGCCGGCGCACTCGGCTGGGGAAGCTGCGGCAGCCCGGGCTGGTCGGTCACCGGGAGCGAGGCGGCGTCCGGCCTCGGGGAGCTGGACGGCCGGATGGGTGCGCCCGGGGCCGACGCGGACGGCGTGGGCGTGGGCGTGGGTGTCGGGGAGATCGTCGGGCCCGGCTGTGGCGAGGTTGCCGACACGCCGACGAACCAGGAACGCTGCTGGCGGCTGTCGGCCCGGCGGGTGATGACGGTGGCTCCACGCGGCGTGATGGTGACCTTGATCACGGGGTCGTGATCGGAGGCGGTACCCACCAGCCCGACCGCCGCGTCGACCCACGCCGGATCGTGCGATGTGACCACCGGCGGCGGCGGGGGTTGCGTGGTGCACCCGGTTACGAAGGCCACGCTCAGGCCCGCCGCGAGGGTCAACATCCCCCGAAGTCGCGCGGAGGAACGTGTCGGCATCTGTCCAGATTAGGGGCAGGCGCCAGCCGGTTCTACTCGGGCTCGCGCCGACCCCGTGCGGACCGGGCGCACTCACCCCGCCAAACCTGCGACGACTTCGGCGTTCGGTGGTTGCAGGAGTTCATCAAAGGGCAGCACGAGCTTGGATCCGCGTACACCCGACCCGATGCACACCCACCCCGCCTCGGCGACGGCGGCGTCCACCCCCACGGGCCGGCCGACGGGCAGCCCCGCGGGCGTGATCCCGCGTACTCCATGCCCGAGTTCTCCACGGCGAAATCCATCGGCGAGAACGATGCCTTGCGAGCGTCCAGCCGCCGGCGCACGGTCGCATTGACATCGACCCGCGTCGTGGCGAGCGCCAGGCACGCGACATGCCGCGCGACGTCCCCCCGGCGTCCGGTGACGATCACGCAGTTCACGCATGACGCGAGGAGCAGCTGGTAGGCCCCGCACAGCGCGGCCGTGTCGGCGAAGCCCGGGTCGATCGTGAAGACCATCGCGCTGGGCACATGCCGGATTGCCGCCGCAACCGTCGGGGCGAGCAACTCGGGGTGGCCGACAGTCGATCAGCCACCGGCACCGTGGACAACGCCCCCTTGACAAGAAGGGGCCACATGTCAGTAGTAATACGGGAAGTTCGACCAGTCGGGCCGGCGCTTCTGGAGGAAACTGTCGCGACCCTCGACCGCCTCGTCGGTCATGTAGGCGAGCCGGGTGGTCTCACCGGCGAACACCTGCTGGCCGATCAGCCCGTCGTCGATGGCGTTGAAGGCGAACTTGAGCATCCGCTGAGCCGTGGGCGACTTCGCGCAGATCTTGGCCGCCCACTCCAGCCCGACGTCCTCGAGGTCGGCATGCGGCACCACCTTGTTGATGGCGCCCATCTCGTAGGCGCGCTGCGCGTCGTAGGTCTCGCCGAGGAAGAAGATCTCCCGGGCCACCTTCTGGCCCACCTGCCGAGCGAGGTAGGCCGAGCCGAAACCGGCGTCGAAGCTGCCGACGTCGGCGTCGGTCTGCTTGAACCGGGCGTGT
This sequence comes from Actinomycetes bacterium, assembly GCA_021781735.1. Classification (GTDB taxonomy): domain Bacteria; phylum Actinomycetota; class Actinomycetes; order Propionibacteriales; family Propionibacteriaceae; genus JAJYQH01. The sequence continues at coordinate 8,862 of JAJXWF010000008.1, read as the reverse complement.
TCGGCCGAGGCGAGCGTGAGGTCGCAGACGACGTGCAGCGAGTGTCCGCCGCCGGCGGCCCAGCCGTTGACCAGGGCGATCACCGGCTTGGGCATGAAGCGGATCAGCCGTTGCACCTCGAGGATGTGCAGGCGTCCCAGCCGGGCCCGATCGACCGGGTTCGGTTCCTCCGCCCCGGTGTTCAACCCCTCGGACCCCTGCTCGTACTCATAACCGGCCCGGCCGCGGATGCGCTGGTCCCCGCCGGAGCAGAACGCCCAGCCGCCGTCCTTGGCCGACGGCCCGTTCCCGGTGAGAAGTACGCAGCCGACATCGCCCGACATCCGGGCGTGGTCGAGGGCCGCGTACAGCTCGTCGACCGTGTGCGGACGGAACGCGTTGCGCACCTCCGGCCGGTTGAACGCGACCCGGACCGCGGGTACGTCCTTGGCCCGGTGGTAGGTGATATCGGTGAATTCGAAGCCCTCGACGGCGTCCCACGCGTCCGGGTTGAACGGCTGGCTCATGGCCCCGAATCTATTGGATGCCGAACCCGCCGGCCCACTGTCGGTCGCCTCGGCGGACCGGAGGGTCCCCCGGCGCGGGCCATGGTCGCGCCCCACAGCCCCGCCACAGCCGCACGGTGCACACTGGGTGCATGACGACGGCCATCAGCCCGTACGACACCGGCCGCAGGAGCTTGGCGCGGCGAGCGTCCAGCCTTCCCGGTGCGGTGACGATCATGGGGACGCTGCTTGCGATCATGTGGGTGCTCGAGGTCATCGACCAGCTCACCCACAACTCGCTCGACGCGCTCGGCATCCGCACTCGAGATGTCGGAGACCTGTGGTCAATTTTCACTGCTCCATTCGTTCATTTTGGTTGGGGTCACCTCGAGGCCAATTCCCTGCCGTTCCTCGTGCTCGGTGTCGTGGTGCTGCTCGGCGGCCTGTGGCGCTGGATCACGGCGACCGCGATCCCCACGCTCACGTCGGGGCTCAGCGCCTGGCTGCTCAGCGCTCCGCACACGATCACGGCCGGCGCCAGCGGGCTGATCTTCGGCTGGCTCACCTATGTGCTGGCGCGCGGGATCTTCTCCCGCAGTTGGCGCCACATCCTCGTCGGGTTGGCCGTGCTGGTGATCTACGGCGGCGTCCTGTGGGGCATGCTGCCCCAGAACCCCGGCATCAGCTGGCAGGCTCATCTGGGGGGCGCGGTGGGCGGCGTCCTGGCGGCATGGCTTGTGGAAGCAAGGTCCCGACGCCGCGTAGTCTGACGGGCATGCGACCAGCGCAACTCGATCTCATCGTCCGTCCGTCCGGCCTTCGCGTCCATCCCGACGGCACCTGGGCCGTGGTCGCCACCGGTCGGCCGAGCTTCGAGGCCGACGCCTACGTCGGACAGATCTGGCGGGTTCCCCTCGCCGGCCACGGTGTCGCGCATCGACTCACCCGCGGCCAGGCAGACACCGCTCCCCGATTCTCCCCCGACGGCCGGCTCGTCGGGTTCCTGCGTCCGGACGCCGACGGCAAGCCCCAGCTGCACGTGGTCGAGGCGAGCGGTGGCGAGCCGCTGGCGCTCACCGACCAGACGCTCGGAGTCGGCGAGTTCGTCTTCTCCCCCGACTCGCGCTCGGTGGCGTTCATCTCCCGGGTGGCCGACGACGGGCGCTACGGCACGCTCGAAGGCGTGGCCGCCAAGCAGGAGGATCCCCGTCGCTTCTCCGCCGTGAAGATCCGGATGAACGGCGTGGGATACACCACCGACAAGCGCAAGCACGTGTTCCTCGTGCACGTTCCCGACCTCGGGGCCGAGCCGCCGGTCAAGCCGGTGGGCCGGGTGGCCAAGCAGATCGCCGACGCCGCGAAGGACTCCGACGCCGCGCCGTCCCCGCTCGTGCCGCACGCCGCCCAGCTCACCGCCGGCGACTACGACGCGTCCGAGCTCACCTTCAGCGCCGACGGGCGGCACCTGCTGTTCACCTCGGCCCGCCACGACACCCGCGACCGCGACCTGGTCAGCGACATCTACGAGCTGCCCGTGACCGGCGGCGAACCGGTGTCGATCACGCCGGGCGCGCCGCTGTCGTGCGGCCACCCCGTGGTCAGCGACGGCAACCTCTATGCCCTGGGCGAAGACCTCGGCGAGTCCGGCCTCGGGTTCGTCGGCGCCCTCACCGGCGTCCACCTCGTGGCGGGTGGGAAGGCCACGAGGCTCACGGATACCGACACGTCGGTCCTCGACCTGCAGCCGGGCGAGAACGGCACCGCCCTCGCGATCGTCAACGTGCGGGGCACCGGGGTTCTGCACCGGATCCGGGCCGATGGCCACGACGACGAGATGCCCGCCCCGGGTTCGGTGCTCGAGGTCGCCGAGATCCCCGGAACACCCGATGCCGCCGTGATCCTCGCCGACGAGACCGGGGTGGGCGAGGTCGTGCGGCTCGGCCCCCTCGGCGACGCCACGGTGATCACCGACTTCTCCCACCGGCTGCGCGACGAAACCGCCCCGGTGCGGCCGCAGGAACTCGTGAGCACCAGCGACGACGGCTACCCGGTGCACGGCTGGGTGTTCGTGCCCGCCGGCGAGGGCCCGCACCCGGTGCTGCTGAACATCCACGGCGGCCCCGCGGCGTCGTACGGTCCGGCCTGGTTCGACGAGGCGCAGGTCTACGTCTCGGCGGGCTACGCGGTCGTGCTGTGCAACCCGCGCGGCTCCGACGGCTACGGCGCCGATCATGTCCGCGCGATCCGCGGCGCCTTCGGTGACCGCGACATGGCAGACATCCTCGGCTTCCTCGATCACGCGGTGAACGCGGTCCCCGGGCTCGACGGGGAGCGGGTCGGCGTCATGGGCGGGTCGTACGGCGGCTACATGACCGCATGGATCATCGCCCACGACCACCGTTGGGCGGGCGCGATCGTCGAACGCGGCTTCCTCGACCCGTGGAGTTTCGTCGGGTCGTCCGACATCGGCTGGTTCTTCCCCCGGGAGTACAACGGCACCGACAAGGCGACCATCGATGCCCAGAGCCCGATGCTGCTCACCGGGCGGGTCACCACCCCGACGCTCGTGCTCCACAGCGAGGACGACCTGCGCTGCCCGATCAGCCAGGGGCTGCAGTACTACACCCAACTCAAGCTGGGCGGCGTCGAGAGCGAGCTGCTGGTGTTCCCGGGCGAGACGCACGAACTGTCCCGCGCCGGGACCCCCTGGCACCGCCGCCAACGCTTCGAGGCGATCCTCGACTGGTGGAAGCGCCACCTGCCCGTGCAGGCCTGAGGTCGGCGGCGTCCGCAATCAGGCGGGGCGGAGGTCGGGCGTGTTGGTGATCACCGCATCAACGCCCCGCCCGCTCATGTCGGCGAGATCGGCGCCGGCGTTGACCGTCCACACGTTCACCCGCAGGCCGGCGGCGTGACAGCGCTCGACGACGTCGGGCATCAACCGCAACGAGCGGAAGTAGGGGTGGATCGCCCGGGCCCCGACCCAGCGGGCGTAGCGCCAGATGTCGACCATCGGCTCGCCGACCAGGACACCGGTGGCCGCGGTCGGGTCGGTTTCGTGGATGGCGAGCAGCGTCTGGTGGTTGAACGACGACCACAGCACCCGGTCGGCCATGCCCATGGACGCCGCCAGCGTCCGCGCCTGGTCGGCCATCCCGGGGTACGGCTCCTCGGAGTCCTTGAGTTCGACGTTGACGAGCAGGCCGGCCGGGCGTGCCAACTCGAACACCTCCGCCAGCAGCGGCACCCGGACGCCGGAGAAGCCGGGCATCCCGGCCGAGAAGTCGAGGCGGCGCAGCTCCTCGAGGGTGAGCCGGGCGATCGCCCCCTGCCCGTCGCTGGTGCGGTCGACGGTTTCGTCGTGGCAGACGACCAGGTGGCCGTCGGCGGTGCGTTGCACGTCGAGCTCGATGCCGGCCGCCCCCAGCTCGATCGCCCGTGCGAACGCCGGCAGCGTGTTCTCGGGTGCGCGGTCGCTGGCGCCCCGGTGCGCCCAGATGTCGGTGCTCATGGCCGCCACGACCCTCCGGAGGCCACGACCGGCGGGTAGAGGGCCGCCTCGCTCGCCCAGTCGGCGTCGGTGAACGGGCCCGCCCACGCCAGCGGATCGGGCGAGGGCACCGACTGGAACTGACCGCCGGGATGGGTGATGAGGCGCAGCGAACGCCACGGGCTGCCGGTGGCGGCGTAGTAGAGGTCCTTGTGCACGCCGAGGTTGGCACCCAGGTCGTCCGGCAGCGGCGCATCGGGTTCGCGGGGTTCGCCGGTGACCGGGTCGACCAGGTGCACCCCGAACTCCCGGTGGGTGCCGACCTGCGCCGCCCACAGCAGGACGCCGGCGGTCTCGCCCCCGAGGGGAGCCAGCAGGTCGGCGATCGCCTGATCGACCACCACCACCCGGTGAGCCGGCCGGGGCCGCCAGAACAGCCGGATGTCGAACTCGGCGAGGCGTTCCCCGCCGACGGCGATCGGGCCGGTCGCCCCCTCGGGAGCGGGCTGGTCGGCCAGCACGACCACGTCGTATCCGGCGTAGCCACTGGTCGATGCCCAGCTGTCGGCCTGACCGGAGCGCACCGCCCACAGGGCGGAGTCGACCAGCCGCTCGATCCACGCGGCGACGTCGCTGTCGGGGGCGGGCGGGTCGTAGGCCAGCACCAGGCGGCCCTCGGGGCTCGCAGCAACCGCGTCGGGAACCAGCAGGTGGACCGTCTCACTTGTCACGGCCTCACCTTACCGAGCGAGCGGAGGCGGCCCCACCACGGCCCGGAGCAGCTCCGCCCGGGGGCCCGACAGCGCCCGCGGTCCGGCCCACACCGCGCGGATGTCCCGGCTGAGATCGAGGTCGATCTCGACCCGACGCAGCGACCCGGACGCGACAGCGTCCGCGACCGCCAGCCGGCTGAGCACCGCTGGTGCCGTGCCGGCGAGGGTGGCCACCCGCACCGCCGCGTTGCTCGACAGTTCGAGGGCCGGGGCGACGATCACGGCGTCGGGGCCGAGGGCGCGTCGCAGCGCCCCCTCGAGCACGTCCCGGGTGCCCGAGCCGGGCTCCCGCACGACGAGCGGGGTGGCGGCCAGGTCGGCCACGGTGACCGGACGCCGGCGCCTCGCCCACGGGTGCGTGGGCGACACCACCGCGACCAGTTCGTCGCGCCCGACCACCCGGCTGTGCAGTCCCCGAGTGCCACCGGAGGTTTCGACGAAACCGAGCCCCAGGTCGCCGGAGCGCACGCCGTCGAGAACCGATGCGCTGTTGAGCACCCGGATGTCGATCTGCACGTGATGGCCCGCTCCGTGCAGCCGGGCGAGCCAGCCGGGCAGCAGGTATTCGGCCACCGTCTGGCTGGCCGCGACGACGAGCCGGTGGGCCGATTCTCCGGCCAGCGCCGCCGCACCGCGCTGAAGGTCGTCCATCGCGGCGAGCACCGTGCGCGCCCAGCCGGCGACCGCCAGTCCGGCAGGGGTGAGCGTCGAACCCTGGGGACGCCGCACGAGCAGCGGCAGGCCCAGCGTGCGTTCGAGGCGGGCGAGCGACCGGGACGCGTTGGGTTGGGCGACCCCCAGTTGCCGCGCGGCGGCACCGAGTCCGCCCTGGTCGGCGACCGCGACCAGCAGGGCCAGGGCCCTCACTTCCGGCAGTGACATGTGCACAGGATATGACCCGATAGCGATACCGGGGCTGGTACCCCGCCGGTGCGACCGCAAGGGTGGAACCATGACGATCACCGCCACCCCGTCCGACATCCTCGACCCGAGTGACGACCCCGCCGCGGCGCCCCCCGGGCCCCGAGGTCACGTTCCAGGCCTGGTGGCCGCGCTGGCGCTCGCCGGCGTCGCGACGGTGCTCGGCACCTGGGTGCCGGTGATCGGCGGCCCCGTGTTCGGGCTCGTGCTCGGCGCCGTCATCGGCCATCTCGTGCTGCACACGGCCCCCGAGGACGATTCGCGGCTCGCCCACAGCCTCGACCCGGGACTGCGGTTCGCGGCCAAGCCGCTGCTGCAGCTGGCGATCGTCGTGCTCGGCACCGGGTTGTCACTGCATCAGGTGGCGCAGGTGGGTGGCAGTTCGTTCCCGGTGATGATCGGCACCCTCACCGTCGCCCTCGTGGGCGCCGCGGTCGTCGGACGCCTGCTCCACATCGACGGCGACGCCACCACGCTCATCGGCGTCGGCACCGGCATCTGCGGGGCGTCGGCGATCGCCGCCACCACCGCCGTGATCAAGCCGAAGGAGCGTGACGTCGCCTACGCGATCGGGACGATCTTCACCTTCAACATCGCCGCGGTGATCATCTTCCCGGTGCTGGGACACCTCATGCACATGTCCGGGCGCTCGTTCGGCCTGTGGGCCGGCACCGCGGTCAACGACATGAGCTCGGTCGTCGCCACCGCCTACAGCTACGGACAGGGTTCCGGATCCTACGCCCTGGTCGTGAAGCTCACCCGTTCGCTGATGATCGTGCCGATCGTCATCGTCCTGTCGATCCTGCACAACCGGCGGCGTCGTACGGCCGGCGACCACACGAGCGTGCCGTGGCGCAAGGTGGTGCCCCTGTTCATCATCGGCTTCGTCGCGGCGGCCGCGCTCAACTCCCTCGGGCTCATCCCCGCGGGGTGGCACGGTGGGCTGGGTTGGCTCGGCGCGTTCCTCATCACGACCGCCCTGGCCGCCATCGGGCTCACCCTCGACCTCGGGGAGATGCGCAAGGCCGGGGTGCGCCCGCTGCTGATGGGCGCGATCCTGTGGGCGCTGGTCGCCGGCTCGAGCCTCGGGCTGCAGGCGCTCACCGGAACCTTCCACTGACCGGCCCCACTCGGGGTCCGCTGCAGCGGTCGAACCGGCTCAGCAGTGATAGTCGCCGTCGGGGTTGGCGAACCACTGGGTGAGCGTGACCGTGCCCCCGGTGAACGACGCGTCGGAGCAGTTCCGCTCGGCCCCGGACAGGTTGCGGGCGCCCGGGATCCAGCTCGGGAGCCCGCGGAGCGAACCAGCGGTCGAGCCGCCGGTGATGGTTCCCCACTGGCTCGACGTGGAGTACACACCGACGGACACCGCTCCGGCCGCCGCGAACCCGGCGACCATCCCCTGGAGGTCGGCGACGTTCATCGTCGTGTCCGCCAGCCAGGAGTTGCCCGTCTCGACGTCGAGCCACCAGGGGTACGCGGACGCCGTCGTCGGAACGGGGACGCCGGGCTGCTGAGCGTTGATCGCCGTGGCGGCGTCGGTGAGCCACCCGGCGTCCCGGGTCGCCATGTCGTAGCCGTACTGCCAGGCGCAGGCTGTGGAGTTCTCACCCACCGTCGACGTGACGCCCGACAGGGTCACCGTCGTCGTCGCGCACGAACCGTCGGGGGTGTTTCCGGACGTGGGCCAGTCGCCGATGATCGTGCCGTTGACGACGTTGCCGGGATCGGCGGTGTTCACGTACAGGGACGCCCCGGGCTGAGGGGTGCCGCCGATGGTCGAGGCGACCGCCCAGTACAACTCGCTCTGGGTGTAGCTCGGATACGCCGATGAGGGGCCGAAGCACGGGTTGAGGGTGCTGGCCAACCCGTCGTTCACCCCGACGATGCCGAACGCCGCGTTCGAGGGCAGGCTGCCACCGCACTGGGGATAGGAGACGTCGTTGCCGGTGGGAGCCACCGTCCCGCCGCCCCCATGACCGCCTCCGTGCACGGCGGGAGGGGCCGCGTAGGCGGGGAGCGCGCCGGCGACAGCGACCGCGGCGACCACCGCCGCCTGGAGAACGATGCGCCCGAGCGTGCGCCCGACAGTCGATGCAGCCATGTCCACTCCCCACGCCGTTGACGTCGCTCCAGCGTAGGGTCCCGCTCCCCCGATGGCCATGGGCTGATCACGGTGTATCGATATTCCGGCGCGGTCGGGCGCCGACCTACTCTGGGCGCATGGCACCGCGCAGATCCACGCTCTGGCTCGTCGGCCTCTACGCGATCGCGATGGCCTATCTCGAGTCGGCGGTCGTCGTGTACCTGCGCCGCATCTACGGGATCACCGATCTCACCACCAGTCTGGTCCGGTTCGACCCGCGGATCTCGGCCATCGAGGTCGGACGCGAGGCCGCGACCCTGGTCATGCTCATCGTCGTCGGGTGGATCGCCGGCCACACCCGGCAGGCTCGGATCGGGTACCTGCTCGTCGCCTTCGGCGTGTGGGACATCTTCTACTACCTGTGGCTGTATGTGTTTATGGGGTGGCCCACGTCGTTGTTCGACCGCGACCTGCTGTTCCTCATCCCGCTGCCGTGGTGGGGCCCGGTGCTGTCCCCCGTGCTCATCGCCGTGCTGATGGTCGTGGGGGGCGCCCGCGCGGTTCGGCTGGCCGATCGCGGCGTCCGGGTGCGGGTCACCGCCGCGGACGCCGCCCTGCTCGGCGGTGGGTCGCTGCTGATGCTCGTCGCGTTCATGTGGGACTCGCTGCTCGCGCTGCCGGCGTCCCCGCAGCAACTGGCCCGGATCGCACCGACCCCGTTCCTGTGGCCGGTCTACCTCGTGGGGCTCGCGGCCGCCGCGGCCTCGGTGGCGCGGATGGCCCTCGCCCGGACGCCGGAGCGCCGGGCAGCACCCGTTCAGCCGGCGGCGTCCGGCTCGCTCCTGCCGATCGATGAGTAGGTGAGCAGGAACGGCCCGAGGTCGAAGGGGCCGCCGTCGAGGGTGCCGGCCGAGCGCTGGAAGTTGAGCGAACCGTCCCACGCGTCGGGGAACGTGCTCATGTTCGCGGCGAAGTTCAGCTCGTCGGCCGCGATGTCCAGCCACTCGACGAACCCGGCATCATCCTGGATCGGCGGGCGTTCGCAGATCTGGGCGTCGAAACGGTCGTCTCGCTGCCCCCCGGCATAGGCCCAGGGCTGGCCGAGCG
>JAJXWF010000127.1 GCA_021781735.1 Actinomycetes bacterium | reverse complement strand
CGTCCGGGTCGGCGGGCGCCCGGGGGATGGTCAGGAGGGAGGCGTCCAGGGGACGGGCGCGTGGCGTCCGGGGTGGGGCTGGCGATGGCGACACACGGGGCCCGAACGGCTGGCGACGTCGACGCACGGGGCCCGAACGGCTGGCGACGTCGACGCACGGGGCCCGAACGGCTGGCGACTTCGACGCACGGGGCCCGAACGGCTGGCGACTTCTGCTCCGGCTGGCGAAAACCCCGGTCCCTCGGCAGCGATCGCCAGCAGTTCAGCAGCGATCGCCAGCAGCACCGCAGAACTCGCCATCCGCCCAACCGGGGCGACGGAGCGACGGGCGACGGAGCGACAGGCGACGGGCTCCGCGCCGACGTGCTCTTCGATGGGCTCCGCTCAGACGTGCTCTTCGAGAACCTGCTGCATGATCCGGCCGAGGGCCCGGAAGTCCTCGGGATCGGCGCGGTCGACGAAGATGTCGCGCACCGCGTTGACATGGCTGGGTGCTGCCGCCTCGAGCACGGCGAATCCTGCCTCGGTGAGGTGGGCATAGACCCCGCGTCGGTCATCGTTGGCCGAGGTGCGCCGGACGATGCCGCGCTGCTCAAGGCGGGCGATGGCGTGGGTGAGCCGCGAACGGCTCTGGTGAACCTGCTGCGCGAGGTCGGACATGCGCAACCGGCGTCCCTCGGCCTCGGACAGCGCCACGAGGATCTCGTATTCGGCAAGATCGAGTCCCCGCCGGCGCAGATCGGCGTCGAGATGCTGATTGATCCTGGCCACACCCGAGAGCCAGGAGCGCCAGATCTGTTGCTGCTCCGCGCTGAGCCAGTTGGCGCTGTCATCCATGCGCGGCATCATAACGCCCGGTCAGTCCCGTATTTGGGGCGGGCACCCGCACGCGCCCATCCGATCGTCACGACGCGCGGTTCCCCTCGATAAGTCGACCCTGCATGCGCTCCCAACGAGGCTCGTCATGAAAGACTGCTCGAAGTGACCGGAACCGGGAGGACTTGTGATCAACCCTCAGGCGACGTCTCCGCGCCCGACGCGGGCCGACGTTGAGTCGCAGTGCGAACGAAGCGTCGGCGAGATGTTCGCGGAGCGGGTCCGCCGCACGCCCGGTGCCACGGCGTTCCTTGTCCCCGACCGGCGCGCCGCCGGCCGGGCCACGTGGACCCCGCACACCTGGGCCCAGACCGAGGCCGAGGTGCATGTGGTCGCAGCGGGCCTGTTGTCGCTGGGGCTGGAGCCCGAACAGCGCGTGGCGATCGCGTCGACCACGCGCCACGAGTGGATCATCGCCGATCTCGCGATCGCCTGCGCCGGGGGCGCGACGACGACGATCTATCCGAACACCACCAGCACCGACGTGTTGTTCATCACGAAGGACTCGGACAGCCGCATCCTCATCGCCGAGAACCAGGCGCAGGCGGCGAAGGTGCAGGACGTCGACGCGTTCTCCGGTCAGATTTCCACGATCGTGTTGTTCGACGACGACCGCCAGCCGGTCGACCGGGTCGATCAGCGCGTCATCACGTGGGCAGACCTGCACGATCTCGGACGCCGCCGCCTGGCCGCCGACCCCGATGCGGTCGTCCGGTCGATCGCGGCGACCACTCCCGACATGCTGAGCACCCTCATCTACACGTCCGGCACCACCGGGCAGCCGAAGGGGGTCGAACTCACCCACGAGGCGCTGACCTACCAGTCGTCGGCGATGGATTCGCTGCACGTCATCGATGAGCATTCGGTGCAGTACCTCTGGCTGCCGCTCAGCCACGTGTTCGGCAAGGTACTGATCGCCATCCAGGTGAAGGTCGGTTTCTGCACCGCCGTCGACGGGCGGATCGACCGTATCGTCGAGGGCCTCGGCGAGGTGCATCCCACGTTCATGTGCGGCGCGCCGCGGATCTTCGAGAAGGTGCGCGCCGCCGTGCTCACGGCGAACCCCCGCAACGGCATCGCCGGGCGGATCGCGCGATGGGCGTTCTCGGTCGGCCGCCGCAGCATCCCTTACCGTCTCGAGGGTCGGCCGATGCCGAAGGGGCTCGCGGCGCGGTATGCGGTCGCTGATCGGCTCGTGTTCAGCAAGCTCAAGCAGCGCATGGGCGGCAACATCGAATTCTTCATCTCCGGTTCGGCCAAGCTGTCCAGCCAGGTGCAGGAGTGGTTCTACGCGGCGGGCATCGTCGTGACCGAGGGCTACGGGTTGACCGAGACGACGGCGATCGCGTTCCTCAACGAACCGCGCACCCCGAGGTTCGGAACGGTCGGGCAGGTCGCACCCGGGATCGACGTGCGGATCGCCGACGACGGTGAGGTGCTGCTGCGTGGTCCGATCATCGCCCGCGGCTATCACAACCAGCCGGAGGCCACCGCGGACGCGTTCAGCGACGGCTGGTTCCACACCGGCGACATCGGCGAATTCGACGCCGACGACCACCTGCGGATCACCGAGCGCAAGAAGGACCTGATCAAGACCTCGGGTGGCAAGTATGTCGCCCCGCAGAAGGTCGAGGCGGCGATCGCAGCCAACATCCCCTACATCAGCCAGGCGATCGCGCTGGGCGAGGGACGCAAGTACATCGTCGCCCTGATCACCCTCGACCCGGTCGCGCTGCGCCGATGGGGCGAGAGGCACGGACACGCGGACCTCGACTACGCCGTGCTGAGCCGGCGTCCCGAGATCCGGCGATCGATCGAGCGGTACATGGAGGTCGCGAACTCCCATCTCGAGCGCTGGGAGACCGTCAAGCGGTTCGCGATCCTCGACCACGAGTTCTCCGTCCACGACGGGGGCGTGACACCGAACATGAAGGTCCGGCGCACCGTTGTCGCGAACAAGTACGCCCACATCGTCGACTCGCTCTATGACAAGGAGCCCGGCGAGGACGCGCAGTGAGTCCGGCCGGCCCCTTGTGGGTCGACGTGCCGCTGCGCTGGGGAGACATGGATGCCCAGGGACACGTCAACAACGCGGGCATCGTCGATTACCTCCAAGAGGCCCGTGTCGATTTCCTGTTGATGGGCAGGAACGGACACATGCTGGGCGGGGGCGTGGTCGTCGTTCGGCACGAGGTGGTGTACAAGCGGCCGATCGTGTTCTCCGACGAGCCGGCCCGCGTGGCCATCGCCCCGTGCGAGGTCGGCGCGAGCCGGTTCGTCATCGGGTACGAGCTGCATCACCAGGGTCAGCTGTCCGCTGTCGCGCGGACCACCATGTGTCCATTCGATTTCGGGGCCGGGCGCCCGCGCCGGCTCACGGCCGACGAGCGGGGATGGTTCGCCGAGCGCATCGCGCCCGGACCCGGGATGGCACCGCTGACCGTTCCGGCCCTGTCGGGCCGGGGTCTGGCGAGCGACCTGCGGGTGCGCTGGAGTGATGTCGACGGGTACGGCCACGTCAACAACGTGCGCTACTTCGACTTCATCCAGGAGGCCCGGATCCAGGCGACGACCGTACTCGACCCGAGCACCGCGCGCGCGGGCAGTCCCGACGCGCCCGTCGGGAGCCTGTGGCTGGTGGCCCGCCAGGACGTCGACTACGTTGCGCAGATCGAGCATCGCGTGCGTCCCTACCGGGTGCTCGTCGCGCCCGTGCGGATCGGCACCACGTCGGTGACGCTCGCGTCCGAGATCGTCGATCCCGACGCCGACAGCGCCCTGCTCGCCCGCGGGCGCACCGTGCTCGTGCATGCGGACGCCGCGGGTCGGCCGGCGCCGCTGACCGCGGCCACCCGGACCGCGCTCGCGGAGGCCCTCGTCGACTGATCAGAACCCCGGTCGGGATCTGGAGTACGGCGTCGTGCCGGGGCGAGCAGAGCCACCCCGGCACGACGGCTCAGATTTGACCCTTGCGGGCGCCGCTCCACAGGTCAACGCCACCGTCGATCGCATGCTCGTCGATCTCGGCGAGTTCCTCGGCGCCGAGATCCAGTTTGGCGAGCGCGGCGACGTTCTCCTCGAGTTGCGACACCGATGACGCACCGATCACCAGCGAGGTGACCCGCGGGTCGCGCAACGCCCACACGAGCGCCAGCTGGGCGAGGGTCTGTCCACGGCGCTCGGCGATGTCGTTGAGCGCACGCAGGTGGCCGAGCATCTCGTCGGACAGCCAGTCGCGGTTGAAGGACTTGCCGGCCGCTGCCCGGGAGTCGTCGGGGACGCCGTGCAGGTATCGGGTGGTGAGCAGGCCCTGGGCCAGGGCGGTGAAGCCGATGACCCCGAAACCCGACTCGCCGGCGGCGTCCAGCAGGCCCTCGTTCTCGATCCACCGGTTGAACATGTTGAAGCTCGGCTGGTGGATGAGCAGCGGGGTGCCGAGGTCCTCGAGGATTCGCACGGCCTCACGGCTGTGCTCGGCGTCATAGGAGGAGATGCCGACGTAGAGGGCCTTGCCCTGGCGCACCGCGGTGTCGAGCGCTGTCATCGTCTCCTCGAGCGGCGTGGTGGCGTCGAGTCGGTGCGAATAGAAGATGTCGACGTAGTCGAGACCCATGCGCCGCAGTGACTGGTCGAGGCTCGCCAACATGTACTTGCGCGAGCCGCCGCCCTGGCCGTAGGGGCCGGGCCACATGTCCCAGCCGGCCTTGGTCGAGATGACCATCTCGTCGCGGTACGGCGCGAAGTCCTCGCGCATCAGGCGTCCGAAGTTGATCTCGGCGGCGCCGTAGGGCGGTCCGTAGTTGTTCGCGAGGTCGTGGTGGGTGATGCCGAGGTCGAAGGCCCGGCGGGCGACGGCCCTCTGGGTTTCGAAGGTCTTGTCGTCGCCGAAGTTGTGCCAGTAGCCGAGGGAGAGGACGGGCAAGTCGAGCCCCGAGCGTCCGGTGCGACGGTAGATCATGCTGCCGTCGTACCGGTGGGGGTTGGCAAGGTAATCGCTCATGCGCCCAACCTGCCACATCGGGGGGCAGCTTGTCCCGCGGTCCGTGCCGCGCGCGGGCCCCGCGTCAGTTCCCGAGTCCGCCCCCCGCGTCAGTCCCGCACCCGATCCGCGCCGGACGCTCGCCCGGCGCGGATCGCCGGGTTCAGCGCCGGTAGGTGAGGCGGCCACCCCAGATGGTGGCCACCACGGGGTCGGGCAGGTCGCGGCCGTGGTACGGGTTGTTGCGCGACAGGGACGCTGACCGGTTGCGGTCGACGACCGCGCGGGCCGTCGGATCGACGAGCACGAAATTGGCCGCGGATCCCACCCGGATCGGCTGTCCCTGCCCGGGCACCCGGCCCAGCCGGGCGGGCGCGTAGCTCATCCGGTCGGCCAGGTCGGCCCAGCTCATCCGACCGCCGGCGACCATGACCTCCATCACCACGGCGAGGGCCTGCTCCAGGCCGAGCATGCCCGGCTTGGCATCGATGAATGCGTGGTCCTTGTCCTGCACGGCGTGGGGGGCATGGTCGGTGCCGACCGTGTCGATCGTGCCGTCGGCCAGCCCGTCGCGCAGCGCCTCGATGTGCTCGTCGGTGCGCAGCGGGGGGTTGACCTTGAACGTCGTGTCGTAGCCCTCGATCTCGCGGGTGCCCAGGTAGAGGTGGTGCGGTGTGGCCTCGGCGGTCACCGGGATGCCCTGCTTCTTCGCCCAGCGGATGATCTCGACCGACTCGGCGGTCGACACGTGGTACACGTGCACCTTCGAGCCGGTGAGCTTGGCCAGTTGCACGTCGCGGGCCACGATCACCGATTCGGCGGCGGCCGGCCAGCCGCCCAGGCCCAGGCGTCCGGAGATCTCGCTCTCGTGGGCGCAGGCGCCGGACCCGGCCAGGTGCGAATCCTGCGCGTGCTGGGCGATGAGACCGCCGAAGGGCCGCACCCATTCGAGGGCACGCCGCATGAGCAGGGCGTCCATGACGCAGTGACCGTCATCGGAAAACACCCGCACCCCCGCGCGGGAGGAGGCCATCAGTCCCATCTCGGCCAGCTCGCGGCCCTCGAGGTTCTTGGTGATCGCCCCGACGACCACCACCTGAGCCGATCCGTCGCGGAGTCCGAGGTCGTGGATGGTCTCGGCCTTCTCCGCCGTGTCGGTGACCGGATCGGTGTTGGCCATCGCGTGCACGCAGGTGAACCCGCCGCGGGCCGCGGCCAGCGTGCCGCTGCGCACCGTCTCCGCATCCTCACGCCCTGGCTCCCGCAGGTGCGTGTGCAGGTCGACCAGCCCCGGCAGGATCATCAGTCCGTCGGCGTCGATCCGCGTCCCCCCCGACGCGGGCTCCTCGACGAAGTGTCCATCGCTGATGTACCAGTCGCCAGGGGTGCCCTCCGCCGTGCGGGCCCCGCTGATCACCCAGTTCTGCCCGTTCATGCCACGTCTCCTTCGCCACCGAGAATCTGATAGAGCGCGGCCATCCGCACGGCCACCCCTGCGGACACCTGATCGAGAATCAGCGAGTTGGCGGCGTCGGCGGCCTCACTCGAGATCTCCAGTCCCCGGTTCATGGGTCCGGGGTGGCAGATGGCGGCGCTGTCCTTCATCCGCGCCATCCGGGTCGCGGTGAGCCCCCAACCGGCGATGTATTCGCGCTCGCTGGGGAAGTAGCCCGAGGTCATCCGCTCGCGCTGCACGCGCAGCATCATGACGATGTCGGCCTCGGGGAGCGCCGCGTCGAAGTCGTTGGTCACCTCGACCGGCCAGGACGCCGCACCCGAGGGCATGAGTGTCGGGGGTGCGCAGATGATCGTCCGGGCGCCGAGCGTGCGCAGCAGCAGGACGTTGCTGCGGACCACCCGCGAGTGCAGCAGGTCACCCGTGATCAGCACGGTGCGACCCGCGAACGGCCGGTCGCCGGGCTCGGCTCCGAGTGCGTCGCGGAAGTGCCGGCGCATCGTGTAGGCGTCGAGCAGCGCCTGAGTGGGATGCTCGTGCTGGCCGTCGCCGGCGTTGATCACCGAAGCCCGCACCCACCCGGCCGCCTGGTGGACGGTGCCGGACCCCGCGTGGCGGATGACGAACGCGTCGACCCCCATCGCGTCGAGGGTGCGCATCGTGTCCTTCATCGACTCGCCCTTGCTCACCGACGAGCCCTTGGCCGAGATGTTGATGGTGTCGGCCGACAGCCACTTGCCGGCCAGCTCGAATGAGGTCCGGGTGCGGGTTGAGTCCTCGAAGAACATGTTGATGATCGTGCGGCCGCGCAGCGCCGGCAGCTTCTTGATTGAACGCGACTGCACGTCGTGCATCTGTTCCGCGAGGTCGAGCAGGCTCATCACCTCGTCGAGGCTCAGGTCGCCGGCGCTCAGAAGGTGCTTCACCGGTTCTCCTCGCGGTCGGTGGTGGGGGTGGGTTCGGCGGGCGCGCGGCCGAGCCGCACCTCGTCGATGCCATCGATCTCGCGCAGCAGGACGCTGACGTGCTCGTCGGCGGCCGTGGGCAGATCCCGTCCGACATGGTCGGGTCGTACCGGCACTTCGCGGTGGCCGCGGTCGACGAGCACGACCAGGCGCACGGCGGCGGGGCGGCCGAGGTCCTTGAGGGCGTCGAGGGCGGCGACGACCGTTCGTCCGCTGTACAGCACGTCGTCGACCAGCACCACGGTGGCGCCGTCGATGCTCACCGGCACCCGCGTGCGTCCGACCGGGCGCGTCGGCTGGCGGCGCAGGTCGTCTCGGTACATGGTGATGTCGAGTTCGCCGAGGGGCACCTCGACGCCCTCGATCGCCTCGATCGACGCTCGGATGCGCCGGGCTAGAGGCACGCCCCGGGTGTGGATCCCGAGCAGGACCAGTCGGTCGGTACCGCGCTCGGCTTCGACGAGGGAACTGGCCAGACGGGTGATGGCCCGGGCGACGTCGGCGTCATCGAGGATCACGCGGTTGTCGGTGGGGGACGTGGGCGTTGTGGTCACGAGACCTCCGAATGGACCCACCCGCCCCCGCGGGTCGGGGACGCCGGTCCTCGAACCCGCAATCTAGCAGTCGCCGCAGGGGAGCGGCGGCGTACCCCGGAGCCACGGACTCGTTGAACATTCACCGGCGCGTGGGTTCTCGCTAGTCTGGGCCCATGATGTTCTTCCACCCCGATGGTCACGCCCTGTTCCTGCTCGCGCTGTGCATCATCGGCCCGCTGCTCACCCTGGGACTCATCGCGCTCATCACTTCGGCCAGCGACCTCCGCCGCAGGGCCGAGCTGGACGCCCAGCGCAGCGGGTTGTCGTGGAGCGCCGAACCCGAAGCCGCCCAGTTCGAGGGCTCGCTGGATCGGGCCGGCCAGATCGAGCAGTCGAGCGGCGCTGCGGCGGCGCAACTCGACACCGCGAACGACGTGCACCCCCGGCACCTGTCCGCCGGAGTCTAGGGCCGCGGACGGCCTCGCTCAGACGAGCGCGCCTGCCTGGCACCGGACGTTGCGGGCTGCGTTGTCACGCCGTTCGCGCAGCACCCGCACGACGCTGTCGGCGAGTTCGTGCTCGGCGAGGAACCGGTCGGTGAGGTCAACCAGCGCCTCGCCGGCGAGCTGTTCCGGGAACAGCGAAACCAGCACGGCCTGGCTGGCCGCGTGCCCCCGGGTGGCCCAGTCGCCCCGCTTCTCGCTGATCGCCAACGCCACGTCGAAGTAGCGATGCACGTAGGGTTCGAGCAGGGCTTCCTGGCCGTAGTTGCCGAAGTTCGCGCAGATCGCCCGATGGGTCGCGTTGGGGACGCCGGCGTCCTCGGTCGCGCGGGCCCAGGCGGTCGCCTTCGCTTCGGCCGAATTGAGCGCCGCTCTTGCCCCCGAGGCCGATTCCGCCCCGGAGATCGTGTTGTCGCGTGCGAGTTCGGCGTCGATGTCGGCGTCCTGGAACACGCCGAGCCGGGCCAGCGAGGTGACGATCCGCCACCGCATGTCGGTGTCGATCGTCAGGCCGAGCGGCACCTCCTCGCCGTCGAGCCACCCGTGGATCAGCGCGGCGCCGGCGTCCGAGCCGACAAGCTGCACCACCGAATTGGCGAAGGCCAACTGGTGGTCGGAGCCGGGTTCGGCATGGGTCAGCAGCGCGGCGAACCCGGCCGACAGCCTGACCCGGCTCTCCTGGCGGACCTC
>JAJXWF010000126.1 GCA_021781735.1 Actinomycetes bacterium | reverse complement strand
AGGCTCGCAGCACGGCGGCCGAAGCCGGCCCCGGTCACGCCGTGACGTTCCGCAGCACCGCAGACGTCACACCCGGCGCCTGGCAATGACGCCACAAGGAGGACACATGCCCGATTCGTCCAGCATTCCGATCAAGGCCAGGATCAGCCTCACCGGCGGATCCGACTTCTGGCACAGCACAGCGGTGCCCGTGGCCGATCTGCCCGCGGTGATGCTCACCGACGGGCCGCACGGCGTCCGCAAGCAGGCCGGCGCCACCGATCACGTCGGCCTCAACGAATCGGTGCCCGCCACCTGCTTCCCGCCGGCGGTCGGCCTGGCGTCGACATGGAACCCGGCCCTGGTCGAGGAGGTCGGACGCGCGCTCGGCACCGAGTCGAGCGCCCTTGGCGTCGGTGTCCTGCTCGGACCGGGCGCGAACATCAAACGCTCACCCCTGTGCGGGCGCAACTTCGAGTACTTCAGCGAAGACCCCCACCTCACCGGCCAACTCGCATCCGCCTACGTGCGCGGCGTCCAGAGCCGGGGTGTGGGCACCTCGCTCAAGCACTTCGCCGCGAACAACCAGGAGACTGACCGCATGCGGCGCAGTTCGAACGTCGACGAACGCACCCTGCGCGAGGTCTATCTGCGCGGGTTCGGCACCGTCGTGCGCACCGCGCAGCCGTGGACGGTCATGTGTTCCTACAACCGGATCAACGGGGTGCTGGCGTCCCAGAACCGCTGGCTGCTCACCGAGGTGCTCCGTGAGGAGTGGAACTTCCAGGGGCTCGTCGTGTCCGACTGGGGAGCGGTGCGCGACCGCGTCGCCGCCCTCAACGCCGGGCTCGACCTCGAAATGCCCGCCAACCCGGCGCACGAGGACGCCGTCGCTCGCGCCCTCGCCGAGGGTGCCATCGACGAGGACACCATCGACCGGGCCTACCGTCGGGTCGAGGCGGTGCTGCGTCGCGCCCACGAAACGGTCAAGGACGCGGACGGCCGCTTCGACGTCGACGCCCATCACACGCTCGCCCGACGGGCAGCCGAGCAGGCGATCGTCCTGCTGAGCAACGACGGCGTCCTGCCGCTCAACCCGTCGGGACTCTCCGACGCCTCGTCGGTGGCGGTCATCGGGGAGTTCGCCCGGACGCCCCGCTACCAGGGCGCGGGCTCGTCGCGGGTCAACCCGACCCGGCTCGACAACGCGCTCGACGCGATCGTCGGTGCTCTCGGACACGACGTGCCGTTCGCCCCCGGATTCACCACCGACCCCCGCAACCCGGCGCCCGAGGGCGCTCACGACGAGGCCGTCGAGGTGGCGCGGGGCGCGGGGCTGATCCTGATGTTCCTCGGACTCGGCGAGAACCACGAGTCGGAGGGCTACGACCGCACCACGCTCGACCTTCCGGCCGAGCAGCTGGCCCTGCTCGACGACGTGCTGGCCGTGAACCCCAACGTGGTGGTCGTCCTGAGCAACGGCTCGTCGGTGCTGCTGCCGTTCACCCACCGGGTGCGGGCCGTCGTCGAAGGCTGGCTGCTCGGCCAGGCCGGCGGCGCTGCGATCGCCGACGTGTTGTTCGGCGTGGTCAACCCGTCCGGGCGGATCGCCGAGACCATCCCCCACCGGCTCGAGGACTGTCCGTCGTACCTCAACTTCCCCGGCGATTCCACCGGCGTCCTCTACGGGGAGGGGTTGTTCGTCGGCTACCGGGGCTACGACGCGGCACGGATCGAGGTGGCTCATCCGTTCGGGCATGGGCTGTCCTACACGACGTTCGAGTACGACGACCTGGCCGTGACGATGTCCGGCGAGGGGCTGTCGGTGGAGGTCAGCGTGACCAACACCGGCGACCGGGCCGGCCGCGAGGTGGTGCAGGCCTACGTGTCGATCGCCGCGTCATCGGTTGTGAGGGTGCCGCGCGAGCTCAAGGGATTCGGCGACGTGACCCTCGAGCCGGGCGCCTCCGCGCGGGTGACGATCACGATCCCCACCGCCGAGTTGGCCTACTGGAGCGTCCGCGACCAGCGCTGGGTCGTCGAGCGCGGCAGCTACACCGTCGCTGTCGGCGCGTCCAGCCGTGACCTGCGCCTCAGCGCGACGATCGACGTCGAAGGCGACGAACCGGCGCGTCCGGTCACGCTCGACACCACGATCGGCGAGGCGATGGCGGTGCCGGGGTTCGGCGAACGGCTGATGGCCCGGATGGCCGCGACCATGGGCGGTGGACCGGGCGACGTCGATCCCGACATGGCCCGGATGATGGCCGATGTGCCGCTCGCGGCCGCCATCGGCTTCTCTGGCATGGACCCCGACGAGTTCCAGGCGGCCATCGACCAGGCCAACGCCGCGCGGGGCCTGTGACCCCGGACATCCGGCACGGCCGGAACTGAGAGGATCCGCGGTCCAAACGCCGGGGTCACCGTCCCTGGGCACGAAACCCCCCGCTGAGACCGCGGATCCTCTCACCGGCGCCGAGTCATCCGGCCGAGGAAAGGCCCGCGAGGTAGCGGTCGATGAGCTCACGGGTGCCGATGCTCACCGCCTCGCGCCGCGGGTCGCCCGTCCCACCCGCCACCAGGTCGGCGAACGCGCGCACCTCATGGACCATGTTGTCGGCCTCACCGGGCCTCGGCGTGTCAAGGAGCACCTCGCTCACCCCGTCACGCCATTCGAGGGTGATCCGTGCGGGGCTCGACACCGAATCGAGTACGAGCGTGCCGAGTTCGCCGTGGATGCTGCTCGGCAGGGAGCTCGTGGTGATCTTCGACCACGAACAGGTGACGGTCATGCCCGGATAGTCGAGCACGAGGACGCCGGATCCCTCGAACCCGTTGTCGAGCAGCACCCCCGACCCGCGGGCTCCGCGAGGCGCCCCGAACAGGTCGAGCGCGGGTTCGAGGCAGTAGACGCCGATGTCGGCGGCCGCCGAGTTCGCCAGATCGGGGCTGAACGCGTTGAGCCGCTCGCCGGCCAGGAATCGGTCGTAGCGCGACGAGTATTGCTGCTTGTCGAAGTGCACCTGGTGGATCGGCCCGAGCAGCGGCAGCCGCTCACGGATGATGTCGAAGGCGGGGTCGTAGAGCGACCGGATCGCCTCCATCGCCACCAC
Source organism: Actinomycetes bacterium (assembly GCA_021781735.1). Taxonomy (GTDB): domain Bacteria; phylum Actinomycetota; class Actinomycetes; order Propionibacteriales; family Propionibacteriaceae; genus JAJYQH01. Next base: position 6,016 of record JAJXWF010000126.1, on the reverse strand, counting down.
CCCGTTGCGATGGGCGCGATCGAAGATGTCGCGCGTCTGGGCGGCGGTGGCTCCGAGGGTCTTCTCGCAGAGCACGTGCCGCCCGGCCTCGATCACCCGGGACGACTGCTCGTGGTGCAGCAGGTTGGGGCTGGCCACGTAGACCGCGTCGACCCGGTCGGCCAGGGCCTCGAGCGAGCCGACGCTGTCGGAGAGCCCGTGGCGGTCGGCGAACCCTCGGCCGCGCGCGGCGTCCCGCGAGTAGACCGCAACCGGCTCGCCCACCCCGCTGCGGCGGCAGGCGCCCACGAACCAGTCACTGACGAAGTTGGTGCCGATGATGCCGAACCGGAGCATGGTGCCTGCCTGGGTTGTCGGGACACGCCGAGCCTACTGGGGCGGGAGGTTGACCGGGGGTGACTGGAAGCCTTCGCGAGGTCATCAGCGGTACCGGGGGTCACGGCGGGCGAGGGCGAAAACCGGCCGAGCCGCGTTCAGAGTCAGAGGAACTCGACGTGAGCGCTGCGGAACCCGCCCACGGGAGCGACCTCCCGCTCGGGGGGCGGGTCGCCAGCGAGTCGGAGCGCGGTGGTGGCCGCGAGTGCCTCCTCGACGGCGATCCGCAGTTCGAGGGTCGCGAGCGGGCGGCCGGGGCACACGTGCGGGCCGACGCCGTAGACGATGTTGTCGGCCGCGTGTCGGGTGGGGTCGAAGGCGTCCGGGTCGCCGAACACCTCGGCGTCGCGGTTGGCCGAGGTCCAGTGCAGCTTGACCGTGGCTCCCTCGGGAATCTGCACGCCTGACAGCGTCACCGGGCAGGTGGTGCGGCGCCGGTTGGAGACGAACGGGTCGTCGATGCGCAGGATCTCGTCGATGACCGCGTCGGTCTCCCGCTCCGAGGCCCCGTCCCGCAGGCGCTGCTGCAGGTCGGGGTGGCCGGCGAGATGGTGCAGGACAACCCCGACGCACAGGGCGATCGAGCCGAGGTCGCCACCGGTCCAGTTGCGCAGGATCGACACAAGCTCGTCGTCGGTGAAGCCCCGACCGTCGATCTCGTCGGCGAGCAGGCTGGTCGTGATGTCGCGGGGCGCCGCGTCGCCCGCGTCACGCCGCACGACGACAAGGCCGCGGATGATGTCGTCGAAGCGGTCGGCCACCTCGGCGGTGCGTGCGGGGTCTCCCGTGCGTGTCGCATCGTGGTTGTCGGCCATCCAGCCGAGAAGCGTCCATTCCAGGTCGGTCGGCCAGCCGAGCCAGGCGCTCTGCGCGCGCACGGCGAACCTCGCGCCGACGCCGTTGACGGCGTCGTGCGCGACCCCGCGGGGCACGGACATGAAAAGGTCCCGGGCGATGGCACGGAACGCCGGCTCGAACGGCGCGAGCGCCTCCGCGGTGAAGTAGCGGTCGAGGACGCCGCGCACGGCCCGGTGACGCTCCCCGTTGAGCCCGTTGGGCACCTGCAGGAACCGGGAGACGTCGCTGGAGAACCGCTCGGGATCGGTCGCGACCGTGACGACGTCGGCGTGGCGCAGCAGCACCCACTCACCACGATCGTTGCGCCCGATGCCGTGGTCGGCACGCAGGGCATCGGTGTAGGCGCGCGGCTCCCGGCCCACGGGCGACCAGTCAGTGGGGAAAAGCTCGCTCACACTCGCTCCTCGATCGAACCGTCGGCCCCACGCTATGCCCGCAACCGAAAGCCGCACCATACGGGTGCGGTTTTCGGCGCCGAGCGTCCGCGGGGCGGCATCAGGGGACGCGGCCGGTCAGGAACGCCGGTCGGACAACGCCCACGCCGCCCCGGACGCGGCGGCGGTGGCGGTGAGCACCGAGGGCCAGGGGCCGATCCGCTTGGCCAACGGGTGGGATGCGCCGAAAGCCCCCAGGTAGATGATCGAGAGCACAGCGGCCGGGCCCGCACCGTTGCGCCGCAGCCACGTGCGTCCGGCCAGGACGCCGGCGGCACCGAGCAGGACGCCGCCGATCGGTCGGATCCCGGTCTCCCGGGCGGTGAGCCAACCTCCGATCAGACCCACGGCGGTCACCGCTGCGGTGTTGACGTCGGCGGCGGGTTTGAGGGTGGCCATCGGACCTCCTGGTTGGAACTTCGTGACGACTGGCCGGTTCCCGGGCCGCGCCCAGGGAACCGGCCAGTCGGGATCGTGGATTGGTTCGGTCCCGGTTGGCCGGGGGTGTAGCTCGAGGCTAGCCAGCCGCGCCAAGCGCCCCCGACCAGCCGACGCCGGCCACGGTCGGCCCGAGGAGGGGCTCACGGGGTGCGGGCCGTCGCTCCGACCGCCGCGGTCAGGGCAGCGGGTACGGCCTCACCGGGCCCTGGGTGTTCGGACGCCAGCCGAGTGAGGGGGCCACATGCTCGGCCATGTTCTGCAGGATCCGGAGGTTGAGCGCCGGGCCGAGGTGTGAGGGGATCGTCAGCATCAGTGTGTCCGCGGCCTGCACCGCGGCGTCGGCGGACAGCTGCGCGACCAGCTGGTCGGGCTCGCCGACGTAGGTCCGCCCGAAGGTGGCGGCGTATCCGCCCAGGGTGCCGATCCGGTCACGTTCCTGGGACCCCAGGTCGGCGAGGACGAGGTCCTTCTCACCGGTGATCGGGAAGACCGAGCGGGCCACCGCGACGCGCGGCGCCCGCGTGTGGCCGGCCGCGGCGTACGCCTCGCGATAGCGGTCGATCTGCTCGCGCTGCAGGTCAGCGAAGCTGCTGCCCGTCGCCTCGGTGAGCAGGGTGGAGCTCATAAGGTTGACGCCCATTCGCCCGACCTGCGCGGCTGTCTCGCGCCTGCCTGCGCCCCACCAGATGCGATCGGCGAGGCCGGGAGAGTGCGGTTCGATCAGCAACCGTGCGCCACGTCCGAACTGCGTGGGGTCGGCGTCCACCATCGATTCGCCGCGAATCGCCCGCATGAACAGGTCGAATTTCTCGCGGGCGATGTCGCTGCCCTGCGCATCCTTCGAGCCGCCGTAGCCGAACGCCTCCCAGCCGCGTCGGGCCGGTTCCAGCGACCCCTTGCTGATGCCGAGCGCCAGGCGCCCGCGGCTGATGAGGTCGAGTGCGGCCGCCTCCTCGGCGAGGTAGAGCGGGTTCTCGTAGCGCATGTCGATGACGCCGGTTCCCACTTCGATCAGGGACGTGCGGGCGGCGATCGCACCGAGCAGCGGCATGGGGGCCGCTCCCTGGCGGGCGAAGTGATGCACACGGAAGTAGGCGCCGTTGACGCCCATGGCGTCCGCCGCCTCGGCGATCTCGATGGCGTCGCCCATGGATGTGCGGGCGTCGGGATGCCCGGCGTCGCGCCTCGTCGCATATTCACCGAAGCTCAGAAATCCGAACGCCCTCATGAATGGTCGAAAATAGTAAAAATAAGTTGCGGGGTCAAGCATTCCCGCGGCACCTCCCGAACGCCCGACGGGCCGCATCGCGGCCTGTCGGCCCGGGGTCATAGGCTCGCGTCATGAGCGACGACGACGTGCACACCCCCTCTGATCCCTGGTCCGATCTCGACGCCTATGCGGCACTCCCCCGCCTGGGTGGCCTGCTGCTGTCCCCCGACGGCGGGCGCCTGCTGGTCTCGCTCGCCACCCCCGACAAGGACGGCACTTCCTACCGCAGCGCCTGGTGGGCGCTCGACCCCGGCGGACTGGGCCCGGCCCACCGCCTGACCCGCTCGGTCGAGGGCGAGACCGTCGGCGCGCTCACCGCCGACGGCGGGTTCGTGTTCGGGTCGAAGCGAGCGACTCCCGCCGATGAACGGGGCACCGACGTCCCCGACACCGCACCCGAACCCGACGACCTCGGCGCCCTGTGGTTCCTGCCCGCGGCGGGGGGTGAAGCCCATCCGCTCGCCCGGCGCTCCGGCGGGTTCGGCGGAGTGATCGCCGCCCGCGCGGCCGACATCCTGCTCGCCCGGGTGCCGATGCACGCGGGGGCCGCCGACGACGCGGCAGACGCGGCCAGGCGGAGTGGCCGGCGCAAGAAGAAGGTGACCGCGATCCTGCACGAGGCCTACCCGGTGCGCTTCTGGGACCATGACCTGGGCCCGGTCGCCGACCGGCTCGCCCGCCTCGACCTCTCCGACGACGCCGGCGAGCGCGTCGCGGCGTCCACCCCGATCACCGGCGACATCGGCCGCGCCCTCGACGACGCCGCCTGGTCGCTCAGCGCAGACGGGGTCCGGCTCGTGGTCGACTGGGCCGAGCCCCGTTCCCGCAGCGAGGTCGCGGGCACGGTCGTCTCGGTCGACACCAGAACCGGCGAACGCACCGTGCTGGCCAGCGACGACGCCGACGAGTTCGGCCATCCGGTGGTCTCGGCCGACGGATCGCTCGTCGTGTGCGTGCGCCACTACCGGTCGACCGGTTCCGAGGCCCCCGACTCCAAGCTGTGGCTCATCGACGGCTCCGGCGCCGGACGACTCCTCGCCCCCGACTGGGACCGCTGGCCGGCCCCGGTCGCCTTCTCGCCCGACAACCGCACCCTCTACGCGGTGGCCGATGACGACGGCGACACGGCGATCTTCGCCGTCGAGATCGGCACCGGCGAGGTCCGCCGGCTCACCGGACCCGGCAGCTTCGGATCGGTGCAGTTGTCGCCCGACGGCGCGACGCTGTTCGCGATCCGCACGTCCTACACCGACCCCGGATCCGTGGTCGCCGTCGACGCCGCCTCAGGCGCCCTCCGCGACGTGCCGGCACCCGTGAGCTATCCGGCGCTGCCCGGACGCCTCGAACGGGTCGAGACCACCGCCTCCGACGGCGTTCGCGTGCCGGGTTATCTCATCGTTCCCGAGGGCTCCTCGGACGCCTCGCCGGCGCCCCTCGCGCTGTGGATCCACGGCGGTCCGCTCGGCTCCTGGAACTCGTGGTCGTGGCGCTGGTGCCCGTGGCTGCTGGCGAGCCAGGGCTGGGCGGTACTGCTTCCCGATCCGGCGCTGTCCACCGGGTACGGCCGCGGCTACGTGCAGCGCGGCTGGGGACGGTGGGGCGGCGAGCCGTTCACCGACCTCATGGCGCTCACCGACGCGGTCGAGCGGCGGCCCGAGATCGATGCCGGGCGCACGGTCGCGATGGGCGGATCGTTCGGCGGGTACATGGCCAACTGGGTCGCCGGTCACACCGACCGGTTCCGGGCCATCGTCACCCACGCGAGCCTGTGGAACCTCGAGACGTTCGGGTCGACCACCGACTCCGCGTGGTACTGGGCCCGCGAGATGACCCCCGAGATGCGTCGCGCCAACTCACCGCACCTGTCGGCGTCCGCGATCGCGACGCCGATGCTCGTGATCCACGGCGACCGCGACTACCGCGTGCCGATCGGCGAGGGCCTGGCCCTGTGGTGGTCGCTCGCCTCGCAGTGGTCGGGCGAGCCCGACGACTTCCCGCACAAGTTTCTCTACTTCCCCGACGAGAACCACTGGGTGCTCACACCCCAGCACGCGGTGGTCTGGTACGAGACTGTGCGCTCGTTCATCGGTCACCACATCGGACGGGGGGACTTCCGGCGTCCCGAACTGCTCTGACCCTCGCTGCTGCGGGGCCGCCCTGTCGGGACGGCGTCCCCGCAGGGCGACGTCTCCGCCCGGGGACACTCCCACCCGCACGGTCTCGGCGGCACCCGCCCCCACCCGCCGAGGCGGCCACCCCGGCGAACGGGACCCTCGCAGGGGCACCGTTCGCCGGGCATGCTTACACCTCGCCGGGCCAGTCGGATCCGACGTCGCGCCACCGCTGGTCGACGTGCAGCAGCACGTCGCTCGGCAGCGGGCCGCGCCCCACGATCTCGGCGTTGTGGCGCACGTGCTCGGGGTTCGCACTGCCCACGATGGCGCTCGACACCCCCGGCGCGAACGCCGCGAACCGCAGCGCGAACTCGTCGGGGGCGAGATCGACCTCGTACGCCAACTCGCGCAGCCGACGCCAGTAGGTTTCGCCGTAGACACCGACCGGACGCTCGCCGTGGCGCCACACGTTGTTGGCGGCCGGGCGCTTGGCGATGACGCCGAGGCCGAGCGAGACGGCGTCC
>JAJXWF010000125.1 GCA_021781735.1 Actinomycetes bacterium | reverse complement strand
CTCACTGCCAGACGACCTGCTGTCGGGCACCGGCCTGCGCTTCGTCGACGGCCTCATCCGATCCATCCCGCTGGTCGGCACCTGGATCGAGTTCTTCGTATTCGCCGGCCAGTACCCGGGAACGAGCATCGTCCCCCGGCTGTACATGGCCCACATCCTGCTGGTGCCCGCCCTGCTGCTGGGGCTCGTCAGCGCCCATCTCGCGCTGGTGTTCTACCACAAGCACACGCAGTACCCCGGACCCGGTCGCACCGAACAGAACGTGGTCGGCTACCCGCTGTTCCCGGTCTACATGGCCAAAGCGGGCGGCTTCTTCTTCGTGGTGTTCGGCGTCCTGGTGCTCATGGGTGGGCTCATGCAGATCAACCCGGTGTGGAAGTTCGGCCCCTACACGCCCAACCAGGTCACCGCCGGGTCCCAGCCCGACTGGTACATGGGCTGGGTCGAGGGTGCCGTGCGCATCACGCCAAACTGGGAATGGCACCTCGGGCACACAACCTGGAGCTGGAACATCTTCCTTCCCGGCGTCGGGCTGATGGGCCTGCTGTTCACCTCGCTGGCGGCGTGGCCGTTCGTCGAGGCGTGGATCACCGGTGACAAGCGGGAGCATCACCTGCTCGACCGACCCCGCAACGCGCCAACCCGCACGGCGCTCGGCGTCGCCGGCATGACCTGCTACGCGATGTTCTGGATCGCCGGCGGCAACGACATCATCGCCACCCACTTCTCGCTGAGCCTCGAGTCGATCACCCGGTTCATGCGGGTGGCCGTGTTCGTCGCTCCGGTCATCGCCTACCACGTGACCAAGCGGCTGTGCATCTGGTTGCAGCGCCGGGACCAGGAAAGGGTGCTCCACGGGTCGGAGACCGGCGTCCTGATCCGGACGCCCGAGGGAGGCTACTACGAGCCGCACGAGCCCATCACGGTCGACCAGGCGTTCGTGCTGACCCAGCACGACGAGATGGACGTCCTCGACGCCACCGGGGGTGCCAACGCCAACGGGCTTCCGCCGCGCGACGGGATCGTGGTCAGCAAGCGCCGGGCCGCGCTCAGCCGCTGGTTCCTGGCCGACAACCTGGCCAAGCCGACGCGCGAGGAGATCGAGCACGCCCACGACCACGGCAGTTCCGCGGAGCTCACCAGCGGGTCCGACCACGACTGAGCGACCATTCACCCGCTGATCGGGGCCGCAGCCACCCGGCTGCGGCCCCGATCGTTTTCCGCCGTCACCATGGCACTCGGCCCATCCCGCGTGTCGGGCCCCACCGCGGCGATCTGGGAGAATGAGCGGGTGCGTTTCATCACGGAGAAACCGTCCTACGACCTGACCTACAGCGACGTGTTCATGGCCCCCAACCGGTCATCGGTCGGATCGCGGCTCGATGTCGACCTGACCTCCACCGACGGGTTGAGCACCCCGCTCCCTCTCGTGGTCGCCAACATGACCGCGATCAGCGGACGCCGCATGGCCGAGACCATCGCCCGTCGCGGCGGCATCGCGATCCTGCCCCAGGACATCCCCACCGACGTCGTCGCCCAGGCGATCCGGCAGGTCAAGGGGGCCGACACCCGCTTCGACACACCCATCCGGGTCGATCCGACCACCACGGTCGGCGAAGCGATGAGCCTCATGCCGAAGCGTGCCCACGGCGTGGTCATCGTCGTCGAGCACGGGGCGCCGATCGGGATCGTCTCCCCGTCGGAGACCCAGGGCGTCGACCGGTTCGCGCAGGTGCACGAGGTGATGACCCGCGACCTCATTCTGGTGAGCCCCGAGCAGTCGCCGCAGGAGGCGTTCGACCTGCTGTCCGAGCACCACCAGAAGGTGGCGCTGGCCGTCTCCGACGGGCAGCTCCGGGGGATCATGACCTCCAAGGGGGCGTTGCGGTCCGAGCTCTACCAGCCCGCTGTCGACCCGGAGGGCCGGCTGCGGATCGGCACGGCGGTCGGCATCAACGGCGACGTCGCCGGCCGGGCCCGGAAGCTGCTGGAGGTGGGCAGCGACTGTCTCGTGCTCGACACCGCCCACGGCCACCAGGAACGGATGCTCGACGCGTTGCAGGTGGTGCTCCCGGTCCGGGACGCGCACGCCGCCCGCACCGGGCACCGCATCCCGATCGTCGCGGGGAACGTGGTCACCCCGGCCGGGGTTCTCGACCTGGCCGAGGCGGGCGCCGACGTTCTGAAGGTCGGAGTGGGTCCCGGTGCGATGTGCACGACCCGCATGCAGACCGGGGTCGGACGTCCCCAGTTCAGCGCGGTGCTCGACTGCGCCGAGGCGGCGGCGGGCGTCGGAGCGTCCGTGTGGGCCGATGGCGGCGTCCGCTATCCGCGGGATGTGGCGCTGGCGCTCGCCGCCGGGGCGGGCAGCGTCATGATCGGCTCATGGTTCGCCGGCACCCACGAGTCGACGGGCGACATGCAGATCGACCATGAGGGCCGCCTGTACAAGGAGTCGTTCGGCATGGCCAGCGCCCGGGCGGTGCGTCACCGCACCCGGACGCAGAGCGCGTTCGAGCGGGCCAGGGCCGGCCTGTTCGAGGAGGGCATCTCCCAGTCGCGGATGTATCTGGACCCCGAACGGCCCGGCGTCGAGGATCTCGTCGACTGGATCACCTCGGGCGTCCGGTCCGCGTGCACCTACGCGGGCGCCCGCACCCTCATCGAGTTCCACGAGAAGGCGCTGGTGGGCGTCCAGTCATCCAGCGGGTACAACGAAGGGCTGCCACTGAACCGCTCCTGGTGAGCGAACGGGTCCGGGGGTTTCCCCCCGGACCCGTTCCTGCGTCAGAACCCCCGCCTCAGAACCTCAGTGGGCGTATTCCCCGCGGTAGTACTCGTAGACGAACCCGGCGACCGCCCACATGCCGAGGCCGAACCCGATGATGCTGATCCACCATCCGAAGATCGGCCCGAGGACCGTCAGCGTCATGGTGAGCGCCAACCAGAACGGCCAGATGCTCTGCGGGGGGAAGAACCCCAGCTCACCGGCCCCCTCGTAGATCTCCCCCTCGGGGTTGTCCTCGGGACGCATGTCGATCTTGCGTCCGATCACCCACAGGTAGCCCACCACGAAGGCGAACAGCAGCGTGGTGAGGGCCAGGGCCACGGCGCCGGCAATCTCGTGGGTCGTGAACCAGTACGTCGGCGCGACGATCACGAAGAAGATCAGCAGGAACCCGAAGACGTTGCGTTCGTACTTCATCGGTCGGCCCCCTCGAGCTCGTCGGTGTGCACCGGGGCGTGCAGTGCGGCATCCGCGTATTCCGGGTGCCAGAGGTCGAACGCCGGGTACGGCGAGCGCACGCGCGGCAGGCGGGTGAAGTTGTGCCGTGGCGGCGGGCAGGAAGTGGCCCACTCCAGGGACCGTCCCCAGCCCCACGGGTCGTCGACGTCGACCTTGGGAGAGTTCCGGCTGATCCACACGTTCCAGAAGAACGGGATGAAGGAGGCGCCGAGCAGGAACGAGCCGAACGTGGAGACCTGGTTGAGCAGGGCGTATCCGGTGCTCGGGTCGTAGTCGGCGATCCGTCGCTGCATGCCCTCGATACCGAGCCAGTGCTGCACCAGGAACGTCGTGTGGAAGCCGACGAACAGGGTCCAGAAGTGGATCTTCCCCCACGTCTCGTTGAGCATCCGCCCGGTCAGCTTCGGCCACCAGAAGTAGTACCCGCCGAACATGGCGAACACCACCGTGCCGAACAGCACGTAGTGGAAGTGGGCGACCACGAAGTAGGTGTCGGACACGTTGAAGTCGAGCGGAGGGCTGGCGAGGATGACGCCGGTGAGCCCGCCGAACAGGAAGGTCGTGAGGAAGCCCATGACCCAGATCATCGGCGTCGAGAACGTGATCGACCCTCCCCACATCGTCCCGATCCAGTTGAAGAACTTCACCCCGGTCGGGACCGCGATGAGGAACGTCATGAGCGAGAAGAACGGCAGGCTGACCACGCCGGTGACGAACATGTGGTGCGCCCAGACCGACACCGACAGGGCGCCGATCGACAAGGTCGCGAACACGAGTCCGATGTAGCCGAACACCGGCTTGCGGCTGAACACCGGGATGATCTCGGTGATGATGCCGAAGAACGGCAGAGCGACGATGTAGACCTCGGGGTGACCGAAGAACCAGAAGAGGTGCTGCCACAGGATCGGGCCGCCGGAGGCTGCGTCATAGATGTGCGCGCCCAGGACGCGGTCGGCGGCCAGCACCAGCAGCGCGGCCCCGAGAACCGGGAACACGATCAGCGCGAGGATCGAGGTCACCAGGATGTTCCAGGTGAAGATCGGCATCCGGAACATCGTCATGCCCGGCACCCGCATGGTGATGATCGTCGTGACGAAGTTCACCGATCCGAGGATCGTGCTGATCCCCAGCAGATAGAGGCCCATGATCCACAGGTCGCCGCCCGCCCCGGGGGAGTTGATCTCGGACGACAGGGTCGCGTACGCGGTCCACCCGAAGCTGGCCGCACCGTCGGGGGTGAGGAAGCCGGACAGCGCGGTGAGGGAGCCGAACAGGAACAGCCAGTAGCTGAGCATGTTCAGCCGGGGAAAGGCCACGTCGGGCGCACCGATCTGCAGGGGCATGATCGCGTTCGCGAACCCGGAGAACAGCGGTGTCGCGAACATCAGCAGCATGATCGTGCCGTGCATCGTGAACAGCTGGTTGTAGGTCTCGGGGCTCATGAACTGCATGCCCGGTTCCGCGAGCTCCAAGCGGATCAGCAGGGCCAGCACGCCGCCGGTGAGGAAGAAGATGAATGTGGTGATGAAGTACAGGTTCCCGATCTTCTTGTGATCGGTGGTGGTCATGTACTCGAGGAACAGCTTGCCGAGGCGGTTGTTCTCACGGCGCCGCACGCCGATGCCGCTGGGCGCGATGGTTCGGTGCAAAGTGGTCACTTCCCGGCCCCCTGAGCGTTCGCGGTCTGGATCGTCGAGGGGGCGAGCAGTCCCTGGTAGTCACCCGTCTGACCCGCGGCCTTCAGCTGCTGCAACTGCTGGTAGTACTGAGCCGGCGTCACGACGTGCACGGTGAACAGCATCTGCGAGTGGTAGGTGCCGCACAGTTCCGCGCACTTGCCGTCGTACGTGCCGAGCCGGGTCGGTGTGAGATCGAACGAGTTCGGGTGGCCCGGGATCGCGTCCAACTTGAAATAGAACGCCGGGATCCAGAACGAGTGGTCGACGTCGGCCGAGGTGATGTTGAACCGGACCGACTCACCGAGCGGAAGGTAGAGGTCGGGACGCTGCTGCAGGCTGCCGACCGTGTGCACCACCGCGCCGACCTTCGGGTTGTCGGCCTCCATGTAGCTGAACGCCCACGACCACTTCTCCCCCAGCACGTGGATCGTGTGCTGCGGCACGGGGTCCTTGGCCAGCACCTTGTCCTGGGTGCGCACGGTGTAGAAGAACAGCACCCCGACGATCATCAGCGGGATCAGGGTGTAGAGCAGCTCGAGCGGCAGGTGGTACTTGGTCTGCCGGGGAACCTCCGGGTCCCCCTTCTTGCGGCGCCACTTGATGGCCGCGTAGAACATCAGACCCCACACGATGACGCCGACCACACCGGCCGCGATCCAGGCCCCCTGCCACAGCCGCTCCATATAGGGGGCCCGGCTGCTGGCCGGCGGAACCATGCCGATACGCTTGGCCTGTTCGGTGAGACTGGCACTGCACCCGCTGAGTGCGACCGTTCCCGCGGCCATGGCCACGGTCAACGTCACTCTGCGCCAGCGCCTGCTCACGTCCTGAAGTTGGAGAGCCACCTCACGCCTTCCACATCGGTTGTTGGGCGAAGGAACACACAGCGGACGAACCGCAGCGCCATCGATGCGCTGGGGTCACCCCTCTGCGGCCTCCGCCACCCTGCTCATGGGAAAGACTAATGCATAAGGTCCACCCCATCGCATCCCGTGAGATGCCGGAGTGGACCGTATGCACGTGGTTTGGGCGGAACCCGGTGAGGGATTCGATCAGTGGAACGAATCCCCGCAGGCGCACGAACCCTGGGCGTTGGGGTTGTCGATGGTGAAGCCCTGCTTCTCGATGGTGTCGACGAAGTCGATGGTGGCCCCGCTGAGGTAGGGGGCGCTCATCCGGTCGGTCACGACGTCGACGCCGCCGAACGTGGTGGCGAGGTCGCCGTCGAGACGACGGGCGTCGAAGTAGAGCTCATAGCGAAGTCCCGAGCAACCGCCGGGCTGCACGGCGAGGCGCAGGAACAGGTCGTCCCGTCCCTCGGCGTCCAGCAGGCTCTTCACCTTGGCCGCGGCGACGTCGGTGAGGACCACCCCGGTGGTGCCGGCGTCCTGGACGAGGATCTCGTCGGTGACGATGTCAGTCATATGCACTCCTCATGGCGATGTGCTGTATTGATCCGGCGCGCGGCCGGTATCGGGTGGGTGCCGGACGAGCGACCCACGTGCCCGACCTGGCGGGTTGATCGGCTCAACCGCTGTATGGATGAGCTTATTCCGCATCGGAGCGGGCGCCGGCCCCGTGACTCGATGGCCATCGAGGCACCGCTGTGGTCAGCGTACCCGCGCCGTGACGGCGCACCGAATCGTTCCGCTCCCACTCGAGGGCCTCACGGTCGCCTCGACGGCCCCGGTGCCGTCGGGAACCACGACGCGGCCACGCTGCTGGCGGCTCGCGTGATGTCGTCCATCACCCTCAGGCGCTCCGCCTCACCGGGCGAGCGGGCGGGTTCGACCCGGAGCGAATGGGCGGCCTCGATCAACTGGCTGCGCACCTCGCGGGCCGTGATGTGGTTCTCGCGGGCCACTGCGACGACGGGCGTCTCGGCATGCACCATGCCGGCGACCTCCAGCACCACCGTTCTGTCCCAGCGGCCGAAGTCCAACTCGTCGCACCCGGTGACGATGAGGTCGGCCCGGCGCAAGGTGTCGGGGAGTCCGGTGAGCTCGGAGCACACCTCGAGCCCCCGCTGCACCCGCCCTCCGAGGGTCAGCACGGCGAATCCGAGGCCCCCGTGGGCCGCGCCGCCGCGCGAGATGCCGCTCGCCCGTCCGCCCGCTCGGCGGCATGCGTCGACGAGGTGCTGCAATGCCGTGTCGAGTCCGAGCTGACGCTCCAGGCTCAGATCGTCACGCGTGCCGAGCCGGGAGGTGATTCCACGCAGCCCGGTGAGGGGGGAGTCGACCTCGTCGTTCGTGCCGACCAGCACCAGGTTCCGATCGCCCACGAGGCCGAGCGCCGGCCGCAGGTCGACAACGCCGAGACCGCCGAGCGCCGACACGCCGGAGTCGAGCGCGACGTCGGCGCCCGCGCCCAGTGCTCCGAGGAACCCCGCCCCACCGTCGTGCCAGGTGCATGCGCCGACGTCGATGATCAGGTCGTGGATCTGCGGGTAGGACTGCAGCGCCGCGGCGACGGCATCCCCGACGAGGGCGGAACCCGCCTCGAACAGTTCCTGGTCGGTTCGCGGGTTCACCAGGAGCATCCCCCGGCGGCCGGCCACCGCCAACTCGGCGGTGCCGTCGTCGGTCACCACGAGCGCGTCGAGCGGCGCGTCGAGGATGTCAGCGATCGCCGCGGCGGCTCCTCCGCCGGACAGTCCGACGGGGATCACCGCACACTGTGCCCCCTGCGCGGCGAAGGCCCTGGCCATGGCCGTGCCGGCATCCCGCGACGACAGTCCGCACATCTGCTCGACGCAGATGGCCACCTGTCGGCTCAATCGGGCACCAGCCCACCGGAGTTGTCGCCCAGGAGCGCGCGCACCTCGTCGAGGCTCGCGTCACCCTCGGGAAGAATGAGGTCGGAATCGACCAGGACATCGTCGGGCACCGGCTGCCCGAGCGTGCGGACCCGCTCAAGCAGGATCGCCAACGAGTCGGTGAGCCCGGACTGGTCCGCCGACTGAAGGGCCGACTCCACGGCCGTGTCGAGATCGTTGAGTTCGGGCAGTGCGTCGTCGTCGAGGACCCACTGGCCCTCCGAGAGGATCCGGACGATCATCGTTCGTCCTCGGCGGACTGAGTCTCGGCCTCGGATGCCGACGCGGCGGGAGCCTCGACGGGGACGGAGGACTCGGGGGCGCTGGTGATCTCGTTGACCGCCTTCGGGCCCGAGGTGACGGCGATCTGGGACTTCAACGCGGCCAGTTCGTTCTCGACGCTCGCATCGGAGGCCAGGCTGTCGAGTTCCCGGGTGATGTCGTCCTTGTATGTTCCCGTGGAATCCTCCAGGGCACCGCTGGCCAACAATTCATCGACGGCCGAAGCGCGGGCCTGCAACTGCAGGGTCTTGTCCTCGGCCCGCTGGATCGCGAGGCCGACGTCGCCCATCTCCTCGCTGATTCCGGTGAACGCCTCGTTGATCCGGGTCTGGGCCTCGGCGGCCGAGTAGGTGGCCTTGATGGTCTCCTTGCGGGTGCGGAAGGCGTCGACCTTCGCCTGCAGCCGCGTGCTCGCCCGCACCAGCTTCTCCTCCTCGGCCTGCAGAGTCGCGTGCTGGGTCTGCAGGTCGCCGAGCTGGGCCTGAAGTCCAGACTTGCGGGTGAGCGCCTCACGCGCGAGATCTTCGCGTCCCGCCTCCAACGCCCGCTGCGCCGAGAGCGTCATCTTCTGCATCTCGGACTGCAGCTGCTGCGCCTGCAGCTCGACCCGCTTACGGCTCGTCGCCACGTCGGCGACGCCCCGGCGCACCTTCTGGAGCAGCTCGAGCTGACGCTGGTAGGAGTAGTCGAGCGTCTGGCGGGGGTCTTCGACGCGGTCGAGGGCCTTGTCGGCCTTCGACCGGAAGATCAGCGCAAGTCGAGAGAAAAAGCCAGCCATGGGGCAGTCCTTCCGTGGGTCAAGCTATGTGCGGCTGTCGCGATGCAAGCGGTGGAGCTTGGCGACCGATGCCCCGTCCGATGACAGCGCACCACCACTCTATCCAGCGCGTCCATCCACACCAGGAGTGTGGGAGTCAATCCGGGGCCCACCGGGGGCGGCGTCGCGGTCGCCCCCGGCGTCGTCCCCGGTAGGATGTGCCGGAACGCCGCCCAGGCGGCATCCGCACCTACCGAGACCGACGAGGACACACCGTGGGATTGTTCCGCCCCTACGAGCAGGGTAAGCACGAGCCGATCAAGCAGAAGTCG
>JAJXWF010000124.1 GCA_021781735.1 Actinomycetes bacterium | reverse complement strand
GACCGTGGTCGTCGACGACCCCCGCGTGGCCATGGCGACGGTCTCGGCCAGAGTCTTCCCGACCGACCGGCTGACCCTGCTCGGCATCACCGGCACCAACGGCAAGACCACCACCTCCTACCTTGTCGAGGCCGCCCTGCGCGCCGCCGGCCGGCGGGTGGGCACGGTCGGCACCGTCGGTTTCCGGTTCGACGGGGGAACGCTCGCGGGCAACCGCACGACGGTCACGACCCCCGAGTCGCCCGACCTCATGGCCCTGCTGTCGGTGTTCGCCGAGCGCGGCGCCGACAGCGTGGTGATGGAGGTCAGCTCGCATGCCCTCGCGCTGCACCGGGTCGACGGCGTCCCGTTCGCCGTGGGGGCGTTCGTCAACCTCGGGCGCGATCATCTCGACTTCCACCACACGATGGAGGCCTACTTCGAGGCCAAGGCCCGGCTGTTCGAGCCGGGACGCTGCGAGGTGGCGGTCATCAACATCGACGATCCGCAGGGACGCCGGCTCGCCGAGCGGGTCGCCACGACCGGTGCCGCGCGCCTCGTGACGACCGGCACCGATGACGCGGCCGACTACCGGATCCTCGGCTGGGAACCGACCGCGACCGGATCACGGTTCCACGTGCGGACGCCGACCGGCTCCCACCGTCTCGAGTTGGCGCTCCCCGGGGGCTACAACGTGACCAACGCGGTGATCGCCCTGGCCATGGTCGGTGCGGTCGGCGTCGACCCGGTCACCGCGGCCCCCGGGCTGGCCTCGGCCCTCGTGCCGGGCCGCATGCAGATCGTCGACCTCGGGCCCGGAGCGCCCCGCGCGGTCGTCGACTTCGCGCACACACCCCAGGCGATCGCATCGGTGCTCTCGGCGCTGCCCGCCGGGTCACCGGTGGTGGTCGTCGTGGGAGCCGGGGGTGACCGCGACGTGTACAAGCGGACGCCGATGGGCGAGGCGGCGGCCGCCGCCGCCGACGTGGTCATCGTCACCGACGACAACCCGCGCACGGAGGATCCCGCGGCGATCCGGGCCGGGGTGCTGCGGGGCGCCCGGACCCCCGCGAGGGCCGCGCTGGTGCTGGAGGTGGCCGACCGGCGGGCGGCGATCCTCGAGGGGCTGCGCCGGGCGGGTTCCCACGGTGTCGTGGCGGTGCTCGGCAAGGGACACGAGCAGGGTCAGGACGTGGCCGGGCGGATCCTGCCGTTCGACGACGTCGCCGTCGTGCGCGACTGCTGGGTCACACTCTCCGGGGAGGAACGATGAGGATCACGACCGCGGGAGACCTGGCCGCGCTCGCGGGCGGCGAGCTCCGGGGTGACGCCGCGTGCCCGGTGGGTCCCGAAGTCGTCGTCGACGCACGACTCGCCGCGGCGGGGAGCGTGTTCGTCGCGATCCCCGGGGAGCGGGTCGACGGGCACGACTTCGCCGATCAGGCGGTGGAGCACGGTGCGGCCGCGATCATCGCCACCCGCCCCACCGGGGCCGACCTGGCCCACGTGATCGTCGACGACTCGGTGGCCGGGCTCGGCCGGCTCGCGTCCGGCCTGGTCCGGCGGGCCGTCGGCGAGGGCCTCGTGGTGCTCGCCATCACCGGCAGCTCGGGCAAGACAAGCACGAAGGACCTCCTCGCGCAGGTGCTCGAACACGACGGGCCGACCGTGTCACCGGTCGGGTCGTTCAACAACGAGATCGGCGTGCCGCTCACCGCATGCCAGGTCGACGAGCGGACGCGCTACCTCGTCAGCGAGATGGGGGCGCGGGGGATCGGCCACCTGCGATGGCTCACCGGGCTGATCCCTCCGACGATCTCGCTCGTGCTCAACGTGGGCTCGGCCCATCTGGGCGAGTTCGGCAGCGTCGAGAACATCGCGATCGCCAAGGGCGAGCTCGTCGAGGCGCTGGCGCCGGGCGGATGGGCGGTGCTCAACGCCGACGACCACCGGGTCGCGGCGATGGCCTCGCGCACCCGCGGCCGGATCGCCTGGTTCACCCGCGGCGCCGACCCGCTCTCCGGCGAACTGGTCGTGCGGGCCCTCGACGTGGTCCCCGACGACCTGCAGCGGCACTCGTTCCGGCTGGTGGTCGAGCGGACCGGCGTCCCACGCGAGGAACATCCCGTGCGGCTGCGGCTGATCGGCGTCCACCAGGTGCACAACGCCATCGCGGCCGCCGCGGCGGCGGTCGCGGCGGGCATGGACCCGCGAGCCGTCGCGGAGGCGCTCTCCGCGGCCGGCCCGCGGTCCAAGTGGCGCATGCAGCTCGACGAGCGCGCCGACGGCGCGGCGGTGCTCAACGACGCCTACAACGCCAACCCCGAGTCGATGGCGGCCGCCCTGGCCACGCTGGCCGAACTCGGACGCAGCCGCCGGGCGGTGGATCCGACGGCCCGCACGGTCGCCGTTCTGGGCGACATGCTCGAACTCGGCGACGACGCGGCGTCCGCGCACGAACGGGTCGGCCGGTTGGCGGGGGAGTTGGGGATCGACGAGGTGATCGCGGTCGGGGATCACGCCGACCGGATCGTCGCCGGTGTCCTCTCGGGCGGCGGGGCGGCCCGGGAACAGGTCGGATCCGAGGTCGCCGGGCGGATAGCGTTGGGCCCCATGGACGTCGTCTTGGTCAAGGCCTCGCGGGGCATGGCCCTCGAGCGGGTCGCCGAGCAGATCCTCCTGGAAGGTGGACGCTCGTGCTGAACATCCTGCTCGCCGGCGGCTTCGCGATGACGATCACCCTCGTCGGAACCCGCTGGTTCATCGTGCTGCTCGTCAAGCGGGGCTACGGCCA
The DNA here is from genome assembly GCA_021781735.1 of Actinomycetes bacterium. GTDB lineage: Bacteria > Actinomycetota > Actinomycetes > Propionibacteriales > Propionibacteriaceae > JAJYQH01. The sequence goes on along the minus strand of JAJXWF010000124.1, from coordinate 6,668 downwards.
GTTCATCCGCGACGACGGTCCGACCACCCACCACACCAAGCGCGGCACGCCGACGATGGGCGGCCTGGTCATCATCGCCGCCACCCTGCTCGGCTACACGTTCGCTCATCTCATCACCTGGACCGCGCCGAAGGCGTCGGCGTTGCTGATCCTCTACCTGTTCACCGCCCTCGGCGTCGTCGGCTTCCTCGACGACTTCACCAAGATCCGCAATCAGCGCTCGCTGGGGCTGAACGCCCGGGCCAAGCTGACGCTGCAGGCGCTGATCGGCGCCAGTTTCGCCTACTTCTCGCTCACGAAGTGGCCGGACGTGCGCGGCAACAACCCGGCGTCCTCGTACGTGTCGTTCCTCCGCGACCTCAACTGGCTGCAGCTTCCCCTGCTGCTGGCGGTGCTGTGGATCATGCTGCTGATCGCCGGCACGTCGAACGCGGTGAACCTCACCGACGGCCTCGACGGCCTGGCCACCGGGGCCAGCGTCATGGTGTTCGGTGCGTACACGGTGCTCAACATCTGGCAGTACAACCAGTGGTGCCGGCTGGCGTCGTCGCTGCCCGCGACCTGTTACGAGGTGCGCGATCCGCGCGATCTCAGCGTGGTGGCGATGGCGATGGCCGGCGCCTGTTTCGGCTTCCTGTGGTGGAACGCCAGACCCGCGAAGATCTTCCTCGGCGACACCGGGTCGCTGTCGATGGGCGGGGCGATGGCCGGGTTCGCCGTGTTCACCCGCACCGAACTGCTGCTCGTGATCCTCGGCGCGCTGTTCGTGCTCGAGACGCTGTCGGTGATCATCCAGGTGGGCTTCTTCAAGGCCACCGGCGGACGCCGCGTGTTCCGGATGACGCCGATCCACCACCATTTCGAGCAGCTCGGGTGGGAGGAGATCACCGTGGTCATCCGCTTCTGGATCATCTGCGGCGTGGCGGTCGCGATCGGTCTCGGCCTGTTCTACGCGCAGTGGGTGGTTCGGCTATGAGTCAGGACTGGATCGCCACGGCCGACCGGCTGTCCGACTGGAGCCGGGCGAAGATCGTCGTCGCCGGCCTCGGATCATCGGGATTCGCCGCCGCCGACGGGCTGCTGGAACTCGGCAGTGCGGTGACCGTGCTCGACGAGTCGCAGGCCGACGTCGTCAGCGACAAGGGCACCCTGCTCGAAATGCTCGACGCCACCGTGCGGCTGGGTCCGGGATCGACGGCCACCCTGCCCGACGACACCGACCTGGTGATCACCTCCCCGGGGTGGCGTCCGAGCGCGCCGCTGCTGGCCCAGGCCGCGGCCCGCGGCATCCCCATCTGGGGTGAGGTCGAGCTGGCCTGGCGGCTGCAGCATCCCGACCGGGTCGTGCCGTGGCTCGCGGTCACCGGCACCAACGGCAAGACCACCACCACCCAGATGCTCGAATCGATCCTGCACGCCGCGGGCCTGAGCACCAGTGCGGTCGGCAACATCGGACGCCCGATCATGGAGACCGTGCTCGACGGCGTCCACTACGACGTGCTGGCGGTGGAACTGTCGAGTTTCCAGCTGCACTGGTCGCAGTCCCTGGCGATGCACTCCTCGGTCGTGCTGAACCTGCAACCCGACCACCTCGAGTGGTACCAGGGGCCCGGATTCGAGCTCACCGGCATCGACGGGTACGCCGCCGACAAGGCCCGCATCTACCACAACGTGTCGCATTCGTGCGTCTACAACGTCGCCGACCCGCGCACCGAGCAGATGGTCGAGGACGCCGACGTCATCGACGGCGCCCGGGCCATCGGATTCACCCTCGGCGTGCCCGGCATGAGCATGCTCGGCATCGTCGACGACCTCATCGTCGACCGGGCCTTCGTCGAGCGGCGCCGCGACTCGGCGCTCGAACTGGCCAAGGTCAGCGACGTGGTGCCCAATGCACCGCACAACATCGAGAACGCGCTCGCCGCCGCCGCGCTCGCCCGATCGTTCGGCGTGCCGCCCCGGGCGGTGACCGAGGGACTGCGCGCTCTCACCATCGGCGGCCACCGTATCCAGACCGTCGGCGTGCGCCACGGCGTCACCTATGTCGACGATTCGAAGGCCACCAACCCGCACGCGGCGAACTCGTCGATGCGCGCCTACGACTCGATCGTCTGGATCGCGGGGGGCCAGGCCAAGGGCACGACCTTCGACGACCTGGTGCGCACCCACGGTGGTCGGCTGCGCGGTGCGGTGTTGCTGGGGGTCGACCGGGGGGTGATTGCCGAGGCGTTGGCGCGACACGCCCCGGATGTCCCGGTCGTGGTCATCGACCGCCCCGACACTGGGGCCATGAACGAGGCTGTCCGGGCTGCCGCCACCATGGCCCGGCCCGGTGACACGGTGCTGCTGGCCCCGGGATGCGCGAGCCTCGACATGTGGCGCAGCTACGGGCATCGTGGCGACGATTTCGCCGCCGCGGTCGCGGGGCTCGGCTGAGCCCCGAACCGGCAGACCCGACAACTGAATGCAGCACCCCGACCGCCAATCGGTTCCGAACTCTTCCCACCATCAGTGGTTCACCACCGGACAAGGAGGCCATGCGATGACGAGCCTGACGACGTCACGTGGTCAGACGCCCCGCACGCGCACGGGTGTGCTGGCCGAGGCCCTCGCCCGGCCGCTGGCCGACTACTACCTCGTGCTGGTCTCGACCACCCTCTTGCTGGGCCTCGGCGTCCTGATGGTGCTGTCGTCGTCGTCGCTCTACTCGGTCTCGCTCGGCAACAGCCCCTACAGCATCGCGATCAAGCAGGCCGTGTTCCTCGTGGCCGGGGTCCCGATCGCGGGCTGGCTGTCGCGGCGCTCCGAACGCACCCTCCAGAGTCTCGCGGTGTGGGCCTTCGGCTTGAGTCTCGTGCTGCTGCTGCTCACGAGCCTCACCCCGCTCGGCCTCGACATCAAGGGCCACAAGAACTGGCTGCGGCTCGGCCCGGTGCAACTGCAGCCCTCCGAGTTCGCCAAGTTCGCCCTGGTGCTGATCCTCGCCCGGGTGGTTAGTGCGAAGCGCAAGGTGCTCGACCGCCCGCGCGAGATCCTGCCCGCGTTCCTCGCGTTCTTCCTCATCATCGGGCTCGTCCTTGTGGGCAAGGACGTCGGGACGGCCGTGGTGATCGCGGGGCTGTTCATGGCGGTGCTGTGGATCGTCGGGATCCAGGGACGCCTGCTCATGCTGATGCTCGTCGGGGCCGGCCTCGCCTTCGCCGGGCTGATCATCGCCAGCCCCAACCGGATGACCCGCGTCTTCAGTTTCCTCGGCACGAGTCAGGACGTCGGGGCGTCCCAGCAGCCGCTCAGCGCGATCTACGGCCTCGCGTCCGGCGGGTGGTGGGGCGTGGGACTGGGGGCCTCCCGGCAGAAGTGGGGTGCGCTCGCCGACGGCGCCCAGAACGACTTCGTGTTCGCGGTGCTCGGTGAGGAACTCGGCCTCGTGGGGGTTATCGCGGTGATCCTATTGTTCGCCGTCCTCACGTGGGCGGGCTTCCGGATCGCGCTGAAGTCCCAGACGCTGTTCCTGCGCACCCTGGCGGGCGGGTGCACGTCGTGGTTCGCGCTGCAGGCGCTCGTGAACATCGGTATGGTCATGCGGCTGCTACCGGTCATCGGCGTTCCGCTGCCGTTCATCTCAGCGGGTGGTTCGGCGCTGCTGTCGGCGATGATGGCCGTCGGTGTGCTGCTGGCCGCGGCCCGGGCCGAACCGTCGGCTGCGCGGGCGCTGGCCGAACGCCGGGGCATCCGTCCACCGCGGGTGACCACCGTGGTCGACGGCCGGTGACCGGGTGTCGCTCGAGTGAACGACGAATGCGAAGGGTGACGACATGGTGAGAGTGGTGGTGGCCGGAGGCGGCACGGCGGGGCACACATCGCCGCTGATCGCCACGGTCGCGGCCCTGCGCGCGGTCGAGCCGGGCATTCAGATCACCGCGATCGGGACGCCGCGCGGGCTGGAGACCACCGTGATCCCCGCCGCCGGCATCGACCTGCGCCTCGTCGACCCGGTGCCACTGCCGCGACGCCTGTCGGGTGATCTGATCCGGGTGCCGCTGCGGCTGCATGCCGCGGTGTCCCAGGCGCGTGCGGTGCTTGTCGAGCGGAGGGCCGACGTGCTGGTCGGCTTCGGCGGCTACGTGTCGATGCCCGCCTACCTCGCGGCGCGCCGCCTCGGCATCCCGGTGATCATCCACGAGCAGAACGCGGTGCCCGGCCTGGCCAACAAGGTGGCCGCCCGGTTCGCCCGCCGGACGCTGGTGAGCTTCCCGCGGACGCCGTTGCCCGGCGCCGAGTTCATCGGCATGCCGTTGCGCCCGGAGCTGATCCGGCTGGCCGAACGGGGCCGCGCCGCCAGCCGGGAGCACGCGGCGTCCGTGTTCGGGCTCGACCCCTCCCGCCCGACGCTGCTGGTGTCCGGCGGCAGCCAGGGCGCCCGGAGCATCAACATCGCGCTGGGCGCCGCCCGCGACGCGCTGCTGGCCCAGGGAGTGCAGATCCTGCACGTCATCGGCCCGCGGAACATCACCGACGCCGACGTGAGGGTCACCGACGCGACGACCGGCGCCGCCTACCTGCCGGTGGCGTTCGTCGAGCACATGGAGGACGCCTATGCGGCCGCCGATCTCATGCTCGGGCGCAGTGGCGCGGGCACCGTCGTCGAGACCGCCGTCGTGGGGCTGCCCGCCATCCTCGTCCCGCTGCCGCACGGCAACGGCGAGCAGGCCCGCAACGCCGATCCCCTGGTCGCGGCCGGGGCCGCGGTCGTCGTGCCCGACGGTGAGCTCACCGCCGAGCGGCTCGTTCGCGAGGTGGGACGCTGCATCCACGACCCCGAGGTGCTCGCCGCACGGGCCCGGGCCGGTCAGCACCTCATGCCCGCGACCGCCGCACGCACCCTGGCCGAGATCGTGCTCGACACGGTGGCCGAGTCGGGGGTGGCCGTGTCGCATGCGGCGCATCGCCACTCCCCGGCCGATCCCGCGGATGCCCAGCCCCCCGCCGCCGGCGCGTCGGGTGACGCCTCCGGGAGGGACGACGATGGCACTGCGTGAACCGGTGGCGCTGGTCCCCGCGGCCGACGCGGGCGCCGTGCACTTCATCGCGATCGGTGGGGCCGGGATGAGCGGCGTGGCCAGGCTCTACCACCGCCTCGGCGCCCGGGTCACCGGCTCCGATCAGAGCGACTCGCCGGTGCTCGCCGTCCTGGCCCGCGACGGCATCACCACCTGGGTCGGGCACGACGCCGCGCATGTGCGCGGGGCCGATACGGTCGTGGTGTCGTCGGCGATCCGCGCCGACAACCCCGAACTGGTGGCGGCGCAGCAGGCGCACCTGCGCGTCTGGCACCGCAGCACGGCGCTCGCTGCACTGATGCTCGGATCGCGGGGTGTCGCGATCGCCGGCACCCACGGCAAGACCACCACCACGGCCATGTGCGCGGTGATGCTCACCCGGGCCGGCGCCGACCCGTCCTACGTCATCGGTGCTCCGCTGGCGAGCAGCGGTACCTCCGCCCATCTCGGCGGGGGCGGGGTGTTCGTCGTCGAAGCCGACGAATCCGATGGCACGTTCCTCCAGTACCCGGCCGAGGTCGTCGTCGTCACCAACGTCGAGGCCGACCACCTCGACAACTGGGGCACGGCCGACGACTACTTCGCCGGGTTCGAACGCTTCGCGTCGGCTCCAGGAGTCCGGGCGGTCGTGGTCAATGCCGACGACCCCGGTGCCGCCGAGCTGGCCCACCGGCTGCAGGGTGCGGGCGTCCGGGTGGTGCGCTACGGCGAGGACGCGCGGAGCGACGTGCGGCTCACCGACCTGACCCTCGAGGGTGTCACGGCCGCGGCGACGCTCACCGACGAGGGGTCCAGCGTCCGGCTGAGGTTGCAGGTTCCCGGCCGGCACAACCTGGCGAACGCGGCGGCGGCCTACGCGGTCGGACGCCTGTTGGGTCTCGACCGCGCCGCCCTGATCGAGGGCGCCCACGACTTCACCGGCACGCTCCGACGGTTCCAGGCGAAGGGGGAGCGGTCCGGCGTCCGGGTGTTCGACGACTACGCCCACCACCCCACCGAGATCCGTGCCACGCTGACCGCCGCGCGCAAGGTGTCGGGCACGGGTCGGCTGGTGGCCTGCTTCCAGCCGCACCTCTACACCCGCACGCGCGACTTCGCCGACGAGTTCGGGGCGGCCCTCGCCCTGGCCGACCTGGTCGTGCTGACCGACATCTATCCGGCCCGGGAGGACCCCATCCCCGGGGTCACCGGCGAACTGCTGCTCACCACCGCCCGGGCCCACGGCGCCGAGGTCGTCTACGTTCCCGACAAGCGTGACCTTCCGGCGGCGATCGCCGGACTCGTCGCGCCCGGCGACCTGGTGATGACGATCGGCGCCGGAGACATCACCCTGGTCGGTCCGATGGTCCTCGACGAACTCGGCGCCCGGATCCGCGACGCCTCCACCCACGATGCCCATGACTGATTCGCACCTGCCCGACTTCACCGCGAGGATGCGCGTCCGGCGTCACCGCGCCCGGGGACGCGGGAGGCGGCCGCTGCTCATGGCGCTCGCCCTCCTGGTCGTCGTGGCGTTCCTCGCCTGGGTGATCCGCTTCAGCTCCGCGTTCGACGTGACCGCCGTCGAGGTCCGGGGCGCGAAGCTCGTCACCGCGGCCCAGGTTCGCG
>JAJXWF010000123.1 GCA_021781735.1 Actinomycetes bacterium | reverse complement strand
ACGATCCGCTTCTCGGCGGACCATCCCGTTCCCGATGACGTCCTGGATGACGTCATCCGCCTGCGGCAGCAGGAGATCGCGCGCGGCCGAGGACGATAGCCGGATCTGTGGGTCGTGGGTGGAGCTAAGGGGACTCGAACCCCTAACCCCCTGCTTGCAAAGCAGGTGCGCTGCCAATTGCGCCATAGCCCCGTCGTGCTCGGACGATTCTACGGTGGGCCGGAGCACCCCGCCACTCGCGGCAGCCCGCGTCCGATCGACAACGTTCGACGTTTTCCCGCATAGTCGCGGGGAAACGTCGAACGTTGTGGCTCAGAAGCCACTCCACCCGACGACGCGGGCCGTCAGATCGGCGTTCTGGGGCAGGGGACGCCCGTCGAGTTCGAGGATCGGCGCCGCACCGCGCACCGACGACACCAGCCACGATCCGTCCGCCCCGGCCAACTGCTCGGCCCGGAGCAGTTCGGACGCCGTCCGCCACCCGGCGGCGGTCGCCGCCTCGAAGATGATCTCCTGGGTGATCGAGGCGAGGATGCCGGTGGCCCCGCGTGGCGTGGTGACGAGGCGGTCCCCGAACGCGACGACCAGGGCCGAGGTCGGACCCTCGAGGCAGTAGCCGTCGGTCGAGACGAACAGCACGTCGTCGGCACCGCGTCGGGCGGCCTCGCGCTTGACGGCGACGTTCACTCCGTACGACAGGGATTTGGCGCCCCCGAGCAGCCACGGCGCGTCCGCGAAGGCGTCGGAGGCCACTCCTCGCGACAGGGCGGCCACCCGGACGCCGGCCCGCTGCGCGACCGCCGCGGACGTCATCGGGGTGATCGTGAGCAGCCCGACCGGATCGGTGTGGACGCTCTCCCGGCCACGGGTCCAGATGATCTTGAGGATCGCCTCGCCGGTGAACGGGCAGGCGGCCACGGCCTCGGCGATGAGCCGACGCCAGGCATCGAGATCCGGTGCGGGTCCCTCGAGCAGGCCGATCGAGCGCACGAACCGGGCCAGGTGCGCCTCCAGATTGTCGACGCGGCGGCCCGCCCCGTCGATGACCACCCTGGTGGCGTCGAACACGCCGTCACCCCTGGTGAGCCCGAGATCGTCGGCGACGATCACCGGTTGGTCCGGCGGGACCACGCCACGTCCGAGGAATCCGACCACCTGCTGCACCTGCTCGGTCATGGGCCGATCGTAGTCGCGGACCTACCCTGGGTGAATGCGAACCCGCCGCCAGGTCATGAGCCACGCGCTGCAGCGTCGGCGTGCCCTCGAGTCGATGCGGCGTCCCGATCTGGCGTTCAGCGGAGAGAATCCGTGCGACGCCGATCCGATGCTGATCCGCGCCGCACTGCACCACGGGGCCCCTGCCGGACAGGAGTGTCCGGTCTGCGCCTCCGAGCGCATGTTGGTCCTCAACTACACTTTCGGGGATCAGTTGGGCCAGTTCTCGGGGCGAATCAAGTCGCGCGAGGAACTTGAGGAGATGGAGACCCAGTTCGGCGAGTTCACCGTGCGGGTTGTCGAGGTCTGTCCCGACTGTCGCTGGAACCTCCTGATCGAAACCTACGTGCTCGGTGACGGACGCCGCCGGCGTCCACCACGGCGGCAGCAGACCGTCGAGGACATCTACTGACACGGCACAACCCTGAGGGCAGTCATGTCGAATACCCCGAACGACGCCACCCCGCGTCGCGCATCCCGTCGGTTCGACGGTGCATCCCGTCCGCCGCGCGGACCGAGGCGAACGTCGCGCAATGCGAGGCGCCGTCGCAGGTGGGTGAAGCGCGGTTTCATGGCCCTGGCCATCACCCTGGTGACGATGATGCTGGTCGGGTCGATCGGCGGGTTGATCTACTACAACCAGACCAAACTGCCCGACCCCAACAAGGACTTCCAGACCAACACCACCGACATCTACTATCGCGACGGCAAGACGCTCATCGGCAGCCTGTCGGTGCAGAACCGGCAGACGATCTCGTACAGCCAGATGCCGCAGACCATCAAGGACGCCGTCATCGCCGCCGAGAACCGCACGTTCTGGACCGACAGCGGCATCTCGCCGAAGGGGATTCTGCGGGCGGCGTGGACGATCCTGCGCGGCGGTGAGCTGCAGGGTGGCTCGACCATCACCCAGCAGTACGTCAAGGTGATGTACCTCAACTCCGGGCGCACGATCAGCCGCAAGCTTGAGGAGCTCGTGCTCTCGGTGAAGATCGCCCGCAAGGTGCCGAAGCAGCAGGTGCTGCGCGACTACCTCAACACGATCTACTTCGGGCGCGGCGCCTACGGCATCCAGGCCGGGGCGGAGGCGTACTTCAACGAGCCGGCGTCCAAGCTCACCCTGGAGCAGTCGGCCGTCCTGGCGGCCGTGCTCAACGCGCCGTCGCTCTACGACCCCGCCGTGTCGCAGAGCAACGTGCCCCGGCTGACCGCCCGTTACCAGTACGTGCTCGACGGCATGCTGCAGATGGGGACGATCACCCAGAAGCAGCACGACCAGGCGATCAAGGCGCTGCCCAAGTTCCCCGCGATCCCCGTGAGCTCCACCTTCGGGGGAGTCAAGGGTTTCCTGATGAACATGGCGATCGACGAGCTGCACTCGCTCGGCTACGACGATTCCCAGATCCAGGGCGGCGGGCTGCACGTCGTCACGACCTTCGACCAGAATCTCGAGGCCGCCGCGGTGAAGGCGGCGCAGGACAACACGAACCTGTCGGCGAAGCTGTCGGGTCAGAACGCCAACAACCTGCACGCGGCGATCGCGTCGGTGCAGGTGGGCACCGGTCAGGTGCTGGCGATCTACGGCGGGCCCGACTTCGTCAAGAACTCCCGTAACTGGGCCACGACGCCGCGCCCGGCGGCGTCCACCTTCAAGGCGTGGGCGACGGTCGCTGCGCTGCGCAACGGGCTCAGCCTCGGCACGATCCTCAACGGCAACACCTGGACGCCGCCCGGCGACACCACCCCGGTGCACAACGAGGACCACCTCCAATACGGACCGGTGACCATGAAGAAGGCCCTCACCGATTCGATCAACACCGCCTACGTCGACGCCGTGACCCGCATCCCGAACGGGCCTGCGAAGGTGATCCAGGCGGCCGAGCAGGCGGGACTGCCGAAGGGCGCCGGCTGGGACCTGAACGACCGGATCCCGCTCGGCATCGCCGAGGTGAGCCCGTTGAGCAACGCCACCGGCTACGCGACGCTCGCCAACGGGGGCGTCTACGTGCCCACCCACGTGATCAACCAGGTCACCGACTCGACCGGAGCCGTGCTCTATCAGGCGAAGTACCAGGGCAAGCAGACCATCGAGAACAACGTCGCCCGTGACGTCACGTACGGGCTCGAATCCGTGGTCAACCAGGGCACCGGCACCCGGGTGAAGTCCCTCGGTTACGACATCGCCGGCAAGACCGGAACCAACGGTGTCGGCAATGTCATCAACTCCGCGTGGTTCGTGGCCTACACCAAGCAGATCTCGACCGCGGTCATGTACGTGGTGGGCAATGCCGGAACCGGTGACCTCGACCCCTATCGTGCTCCCGGCGACTCGGCGTTCTTCGGAGCCACCTATCCCGCGATGACCTGGGCCGACTACATGCAGGTCGCGATGCAGGGGCTTCCGCATCTCACGTTCGACCCGCCCGCCAACCTCAACGGCTACTCCACCGCCTCGCCGATGGCCACGTCGACGCAGTCGCCCACCTCGACGTCGACGCCCACTCCCAGCGCCACCTCCGCCACCTCGGCGCCGCAGCCGACTACTGCGACCGGTTCGGCCGCTCCGCCGCCGGCCAGTTCGACCACGACATCGGCACCCCCGCCCTCGTCTGCGACGACGACCAAGCCGCCGGGCAAACCGAAGTCGACCGCGTCGACTACACCCGCGCCGTCGGCCTCGTCGTCGCCGTAGCCTCGGTCCTGTGATGACTGATGACACGGCCGTGCGCCCCGGCGACGACCTCGAGCGACGCCTGGGCGGACCCGTCGGACGCCACGGCGTGCGCGAGGGTATCTGGTTCGACCCGGTCCCGTGGGCGATCCTGGCCGCACTGGTCACCTGGCTCGTGCTGCTGTGGCATCAGCACGCCTGCGTGCAGACCAGGGCCGGGCATCCGGTCAACGCGCTGCTGCGGCTCTGCTACTCCGACATCCCGCTCGTCTACCAGGGCAGCGGATTCGGGAGTGGGCTGACGCCCTACACGGGCTTCCCGCTCAATTACGGCCCCACCACCGCGGCGTTCATGGTCGTGGCCCGTTGGCTCACCGAACTGCTCGGCTATCCGAGTCGCCCCGGACTCAGCCGGCAGCAGGTGCTCGATGCGTCCAACGCATGGTGGCTGGTCACCGGGGCGCTGCTGTTCGCGATGTTCCTCGCACTCGTGGGTGCCCACCTCCTGCTCGGCCGGAGCTCGGCACGTGACACGAGCGGGCTGCTCACCCGTCGGGTCCGCTCGTGGGACGCCCTGTTCGTTGCCGGCGCCCCGGTGGTGGCGGCCGCCGGCCTGGTCAACTGGGACATGCTCGCGGTCGGACTGGTGGGTCTCGGCCTGCTGGCGTGGGCGCTGAAGCGTCCGATGCTCGCGGGGACGCTGCTCGGCCTGGCCGCCGGATCGAAGTTCTACCCGATCGTCATCCTCATCGGCATCGTGGCCCTGTGCGTGCGCGCGGGCCTGCGAGTGGCCCCCGTGCGGGCGCTGATCGGGTTCCTGGCGGCCTGGCTGGTGGTCGACGTGCCCGTCCTGCTCACGGCCCCCGGAGCGTGGCTGCAGTGGTACACCAACTGGCTCCACAACGGGGCGGACCTCGGCTCGATCTGGTGGATCCTTCAGGACGCGGGCGTCAGCGTGCCCTACCCGGGGGTCATCGGCGCGCTGTTGTGGATGTCGACTGCCGCGTTCGTCGTGAGCCGGGTCATGGGTGCGCCGCGACGGCCGAGGGTGGGGCAGGTCGCATTCCTGCTCGTGGCCGCCTTGGTGCTGTGGGACAAGGGCTACCCGCCCCAGCACGTGCTGTGGGTTCTCCCGCTGCTCGTGCTGGCTCGGCCGGTGATGCTCGACTGGGCCGCCTTCACCGTCGCCGAACTCCTGTATTTCTGGGCGGTGTGGGGCCACCTCAACGGCAGCACGGTCACCGGCGGCCAGAAGGACCTGTGGTATTGGCTGGCGATCCTGCTGAGGGTGTCGGTGCTGGTGTGGATCGGAGCCCGGGTGCTGCGCGACATGCAGCGGCCCTGGAGCGACCCGGTGCGCGGGCCGTTCGTCGACGACCCCGTCGGTGGAGTGCTCGATCACGCCCCCGACGCGATTGCCGCCACGGCGTCCGCTGACGAGCCGGCGGGGCAGGACGACCCGGCGGAGGAGCATGAGGCCGACGCCCCGACGCCCCGGCGCGGGTTCCGGCGCTCCTCCGTGCGCCGGTAGGGTGAGCCGGTGACCCGCCGCACCACGCTCGAGCCACGGCTCGTGGTGCAGACGTGGCTGGCGAGCCGGGGGCTGGTGCTGCTGGCGCTGCTGATCGTCATGATCAGCACCGGACGCCGCCTGTCGGACGCCCTCGCCGGCTGGGACGTCCAGCACTTCCTGGCGATCGCCCAGGTGGGCTACTCCGATCCCGAGAACATGGCGTTCTTCCCCGCGCTTCCGGCCGTGATGCGGGCGCTGGCGGCCATCGGGGTGCCCATGCTCGTCACGGGCGAACTGCTGGCCCTGGCCGGCTCCGCGTTCGCCGCGTGGGCGCTGTACCGGCTCGGCGGCGTGCTTCCCGCGGTCTTCTGGCTGCTCGCGCCGATGACCGTGTTCACCGCCGTGCCCTACACCGAGGCCCCATTCGCGGCCGCGGCGTTCTGGGCGTGGGAACGGGCGCTGTCGCGCCGGTGGTGGCAGGCGTCCCTGCTTGCGGCCCTCGCCTGCGGATTCCGGGTGAGTGGGGTGTTCCTCGTGGGGGCGCTCGTCATCCTCGCCGTCTACCAGCGCGGCCGGCTCGGCATGAGGCTGGCCACGCTCCTGTTGCCGGTGGCGGTCGTGGCCGGCTACCTGGCCTACCTGCACTCCCTCACGGGATCGTGGATGGCCTGGTTCAACGCGCAGAGCCAGGGCTGGAGCCGGCACGGGATCCACTCCCCGCTCGAGTCGTTCCAGAACACCCTGGACGCCGCGCACGCGTCCTACTGGCCCGCGGGCCAGCACCTGGTGGCGGTGATGTTCGCCGCCGAGATCATGACGATCGCCGTGGGCACGATCACGACGGTCTGGTGCCTGGTGCGCCGCGAATGGCCCGAGGCCGCCTACGTCGGTGTCCAGGTGCTGGTGTTCGTGACCAGCTACTGGTGGATGTCCAGCAACCGGGCCCTGTTGCTGTGGTTCCCGCTGTTCCTGCTGCTCGGCCGGCTCGCCTCGCGCCGGCCGAAGTCGCAGCTGGGCCGGCTGCTGTGGGGAGGCTTCATCGCGCTGGGGGTGACGGCGTCCTGCCTGGCCCTGGTCGGCTGGTCGTGGCTGTTCTTCTCGGGCCACTGGGCCAGCTGACCCGCGGCGTCCCTCAGCCGTCGATCCGGTCGACGGTGACGGTGGTGAGCCGCACCTCCACCGGGATCTCGTCTCCGATCGCGACCCCGGCATCCTCGGGCAGGAAGACGAGCGACGACTGCATGTGCGGCGGTTCGACGAAGAACCGTTTCTTCCCGTCGATGCGGTAGGGCGACAGGGCCAACCCGAGCGCCTCCATCGACCCGGACGCCGCGGCGAGCATTCGCTGCCGGGGAGTGACGGCGGCGGTCGGCGCCTCCATCGCGACCCCGTTGGCGGTGCCCCCCGACACGACGACGAGATAGCCGGAGCGGGGGAGTCGGCGTTGCCAGTAACCGACCCGCTCACCCCGTTCGACGCGGTGCACGTCGAGTACCCGGGCGGTGACCCGCCGGGTCTGTGGGGCACCCAACCACAGTGCGGTGCCCACGCGCAGCCGGAGCGGCACCGGCACCTCCCCGGCCAGCGTCGCATACTCGTCGGCGCTCAGGTGCGACATCCACAGGGGAACCTGCAGCTGCTGCAACGCGGCGGAGGCCAGCGCACGCGCCTCGGCGAGACGCCCGGACACCACCATCGGCAGGTGGATGGTCCACCCCTCGACCCTCAGGCGGGAGCCGGTGACGATCGCCACCGCCTGGGCGAGTTCACTCGTGGGCAGCCCGTGGCGGCGCATCGAGGTGAGGACCTCGAGCAGCACGCGAGTGTCGGGATGTCCGGCGGCGAGGGTCCGCAGATCCGCCAGCCGGGAGACGGTGACGATGACCCGGGGGTCAGCGAGCACCTCGGTGCCGTCGGCCGGCGTCCACGGTGTCAGGACGACGACGTCGCCGGCGAACCCGGCGCGCCGCACCACGGCGACCTCCTGGACGATGCCGACCGCCACGGTGTCGGCGCCCAGCGCGACCACCTCGGCGGTGAGCCGGCCGAGCCCGAACCCGTACCCGTTGCCCTTGGCCACCGGAACCAGCCCGGGGGTCGTGTCGGCCACGTGTCGCAGGTGTTCGCGCCACGCACCGGTGTCGAGATGCAGGGTGAGAGTCATGCGAACCGCCCGTTCGGTGAGGGAATGTGGCCCCGGCGTGATGGGTCGCGCGTCACGACGCGCGATGCGACATCGAGGTTACCGGGTCGGCGTGTCCGGCCGATCAGCCCGGTGGGCGGTCATCGGGCAGGTCGCGACGCAGCGCGTTGACGGCCTCCTCGACAGACAGGTAGACCTCGCCACCTTCGATGACTTTCAGCAGCCCGCCGTGCTTGAGCTCGAGGTGCAGTGGCCGCGACGCTCGTGCCACCGCGACCCGGACCCCGGCGTCCCGCAGGTCGTCGAGCAGTTCCCGGAGCGCCGCGGCTGCCGTGTAGTCGATGTCGGACACCGCGTCGGCGTCGAGCACGAGCGCCCGGACGGGCGGATCGGCCCCCTCGATGAGGTGACGCAGCCGGCGGACGACGTGCGCCGCGTTCGCGTACCACAGCGGCGCGTAGACGAGGTAGACGACGAGCCCGGGCAACTGGCGGGTCGGACGGGCGATGTTCGTCGGGATCCAGTGGTCGGTGCCGACCTCCTGGCCCATGAGGGTGTCGTGGGGTCGGGTCTCGCGGTGCACCCGCACCGCCAGCGACAGGGCCATCGCGACGATCATCGCCGGCTCGATGCCGAGCACGATGACCGCGACCACGGTGAGTGTCGCGATCGTGAACTCGACCCGGTCGAACCGCAGCACGGCCACGAGGTCGCGCACGCGGAACAGCCGGCCGGCGACGAACAGCAGGACGCCGGCCAGCGCGGCCTCAGGAACGCGCCGCAATGTCCCTCCGGCGAGCAGCACCACCACGAGCACCAGGCCGGCCGCCACCAGGCCCGACACCTGGGTGCGTGCCCGCGAGGACGCGAGCACTTGCGTCCGGGGCGGCGACGAGTCGACGCCGAAGGTGCCCAGCGCGCCCGCGACCACCGAAGCGGCACCGATCGCCAGCACGTCCCGCTCGAGATCGGCGGCGGCGTCCTCGACGGCCCGCTCGGTGGTGGCGGTCTGCATGACGCAGACGAACGCGACCGTCACCGCCGTGAGCGCCACGCGGGCGGCCGTCATGGGCGTCCACAGCGCGAGGTCGGGGTGCGGAAGACCCCCGGTGATCACGCCGAGTACCCGGACGCCGCGCACGTCGAGGTGACCGACGATGACGGCCACCGTGGCGGCTCCGACACCGATGAGCGCGCCGGGGATGCGGGCGTCCAGTCGTTCGGCCACGACCATCACCGCCAGCACGCCGAGCCCGAGAGCGAGCGGCCACGCCTGCACCGCGCCGAGCTGGCGCGCGGCCGACAGCACCCGGTGCGACAGCGAACCGTTCGTGGCGGGGATGCCCAGCAGGGCCGGCAGCTGGTGGACGGCGATCTCGAGAGCGATCCCGATGAGCACCCCGGTCATCGCCGGGCGGGACAGGAACTGGGCGACCCAGCCCAGTCGGGCCGCTCCGACCGCGACGAGCAGAACGCCGGACAGGACCCCGATGAGCGAGACCGCCGAGAGGTACGCGGGGCCGCCGGCCGCGGCCACCCCCGCCGCGCCGGCGGCGATGATCGGGGCGATCGTGGAATCCGCACCCACCGACATGACGTGGTGGCGTCCGATCAGGGCGAACACCACAGAACCCACGACGAACACCCACAGCCCGGTGGCCGCCGACACCCCGACGAGGTGCGCGGTGGCCATCTGCTCGGGAACGGCGATCGCCGTCAGCGTGAGCGCCGCGACGAGGTCACTGGCCAGCCACGAGCGCCGGTAGCCCGCCAGCGACGACACCACCCAGCGTCCGGACGGGGCGACCCTGGCGTCCGGATGGGTGACCGCCGCCCGTGCCATGGCCAAGTTCTACCATCCGGACGCCGTCGGATGTCAGCGTTGACGGCGGCTCATGTACAGGTCGAA
>JAJXWF010000122.1 GCA_021781735.1 Actinomycetes bacterium | reverse complement strand
AGGAGGAGGAGTTTCGCCTCGGGCGCGTGGCTGCGGGACGCGGCCATGAGCTCGATACCGGTCATGTGTGGCATCCGCTGGTCGGATGCGATCAGGGCCACCGGCTCGTCACGGAGGGCGAGCCGTCGTAGGAGGTCCAGAGCCTCAGCACCAGAACCGGCACTGATGACCCGATAGTCGGACCCGTACTGGGCGACCAGGTCGCGACGTACAGCGGCAGCTACCGCCGCGTCGTCGTCGACGGCGAGGATGACAGGACGAGCCATGGTCCCTTCCTGCCGGGTGCCCCCACGCCTGCCCCCCACTGGGAAAGCCGGACGGCGGTACGACTGGTGCGAAGCTTAGTGGCGACAGCGCTCGCCGACTAGAGGGATCGCCGTCCATGACCTCGGCAGCGGTCGGTGCTGGAGAAGCAGCTCGCCGCGGACCTTCGCCAGGGGCTAGTCAGGACGGGAACCGCGATGGCGGAGGATACGAGATTCGAACTCGTGAGGGCGTGAACCCAACCCGCTTTCCAAGCGAGCGCCATAGGCCTCTAGGCGAATCCTCCGTGGGAGAGCGTACAGGTTGCCACGCGTGCGTTGCCAGCCGAGGAGCCTGCTCGCTTCGCCAGCCCGAGCGGGCTCGGACATCAGTTGCTGAGGCCCGGTGAAGTCGCGGTCGGGACGCCTCGTCCCGTATGCTTGACTCCAAGGTTCCTCGCGCGGCGGTATCTCGCCCAACTCCCCCAGGGTCGGAAGACAGCAAGGGTAAGTGAGCTCTTCTGGGTGCGCGAGGAACCCCTTTTCATGCCCAGAGTGAGACGAACGGCGGTCCAGGTGCCGGGGTCGTGCCCGAAACGGCAGGCGGTGCCCCATCTACGCCGGCATATGTCTCACTGGCGCCGGCGTCCCCGGGTCAATGCGTCCCTGATCATCGCGACGGTCTCGTCAGGACAGGCCAGCAGCATGTCCATGGTCAGCACGAGCACTCGCCATCCCGCAGCAGTGAGCGCATTGCGTCGCGCGCGGTCGGCCCGCTGATCCACTTCGGTGCTGTGGTGGTCCCGGCCATCGAGCTCGACGATGAGACGAGCCCTGGTGAATACGGCGTCTCCGTAGAATGTCCGGTTTCCCACATGAATGGCGGCGTTCCCGTGCCAGCCGATGAGGTGCCCGGTGCGGAATACCTCATGCATGACCGCTTCCCCGTCGGACCACGGGTTCTCGCGGGCCAACCAGAGCTGACGACGAACCAGCAGGTTCCCATGGCGATAGGCGTGCGCATCCAAGGCTGCCCTGACCGAACCCAGGCTCACCACCCGACGCCGAAGGCCGTCATGCAGGTCCGACGTGAATCCGACCGCAAGTTGATCGGCCACCGTGAGTGACGGGTCTGTGATCGCCAGACCATGCCGCGTGGTGATCCACTCGGGTCGGATCCTTCGCTCCCGGACCTCGAAGCCGTGGACGCTCATCACGGCCCGCCCGGCGATGACAATGCGGGGTAGAAGTGCCCGGGGGCTGATGGCCAGGTGCGCGGCCGCGTCCAGGCAGAGAGGATCCCCAGGGCGCCAAAGCCCCGCGACTCTCAGCCTGGCCAGGGGGTCGTCGGCAAGGGCTGAGACAACCACCACGCCGGGCACCGGGCGCAGGAGCCGCCCGCGCTGCACGGCTCTGGAGATCGCCGACCGCAGGTCGGGGTGGTCGCGGCACCTCAGGACGCCGCCGGCCAGGGCCAGTTCCTCGTCGAGACTCATGCCGGAACTGTGCTGGCGCGGCCCGCGAAACCGCCCCATCCCGGGCCCAACTGTGGATATCCCGAGATCTATCCACAACCTGGCGAGGGCGAACGCCGACGATGGGAGAAACGGACGGCTCAACCTCGAGGTGCCGTTGCCCGCGCGGCGCAGCCCGGCTGACTTCCCGGCTCGTCCCGTGCCCGCACAGCCCAGACGCCGTATCGATATGTGTCGCACCGCTCGTCTAGTCTCTGAGGCGTGGATGGGGACGACGATACGTTCGAGGACGACCTCGAGTCCGGCATCGAGCCGTTCGATCAGGACGGCCCGGCGCTGTTCGACGTGCCCGGCGCCGTCGACGACAGTGGAGCCCGCCCGCGGGGCAGCGACGCCGACAGCGTGCCCGACGGCGCTGGTTCGTCGGCAGGCACCGGGGTGGATCCCATGACGCCCGCGACCCCCGGCACCCCCGAGGCTGCCGCGACCCACCCGGTGCGCGTCCTCGAGGCGCCCCCCTCGGCACCGGTCCGCGTCCGGGGTGACGAGCCCGCGCCCCCACCACTTGCCCTCTACCGGCGTTACCGTCCCGACACGTTCCGCGAGGTGATCGGCCAGGAGCATGTCACCGAGCCGCTCATGCGGGCGCTCGAGAGCAACCGGGTCAACCATGCCTATCTGTTCAGTGGGCCCCGCGGATGCGGCAAGACCACGAGCGCGCGGATCCTCGCCCGGGCCCTGAACTGCGAGAAGGGGCCGACGCCAGAGCCCTGCGGTGAATGCGAGAGTTGTCGCGACCTCGCGCGCGGCGGGGGCGGGTCGATCGACGTCATCGAGATCGACGCGGCGAGCCATGGCGGTGTCGACGACGCGCGCGACCTGCGTGAGCGGGCGTTCTTCGCTCCGGTCAACTCCCGCTACAAGATTTACATCGTCGACGAAGCCCACATGGTCACCCCGGCCGGATTCAACGCCATGCTCAAGCTGGTCGAAGAGCCTCCGCCGCACGTCAAGTTCATCTTCGCCACCACCGAGCCCGAGAAGGTCATCGGCACCATCCGGTCCCGCACCCACCACTACCCGTTCCGGTTGGTGCCGCCGCGGGTGCTCACGAGCTACCTGGCCGACCTGTGCGAGCGTGAGGGTGTCCCGGTCGAGTCCTCGGTGCTGCCGCTGGTCGTGCGTGCCGGTGGGGGATCGGTCCGAGACTCGCTTAGCGTCCTCGATCAGTTGCTGGGCGGGGCCGGGCCTCACGGCGTCACCTACGAGCAGGCGTCAGGACTGCTCGGCTACACGCCCGACGCGCTGCTCGACGCGATCATGGACGCCTTTGCGGCCGGTGACTCCGCGGGGGTGTTCTCGACGATCGACAGGGTCATCGAGGTCGGGCAGGACCCCCGTCGGTTCGCCGAAGACCTTCTGAGGCGGCTGCGCGACCTGGTGATCGTCGCGGCCGTCCCCACGGCCGTGTCGTCCGGGCTCATCGACGTGTCCGCCGACCAGGCGGAGCGCCTTCAGACCCAGGCAGCGGGATTGGGTCCCGGCGAACTCACCCGAGCGGCGCAGGTCATCGCCACCGGGCTCACCGACATGCGGGGCACCACCGCCCCCCGGCTGCATCTCGAACTCATGTGCGCCCGGGTGCTGTTGCCGGGCGCCGACGTCGACGGACGCGGCATCCACGCCCGGCTCGACCGGCTCGAGCGCCGGGTGGCGGCGTCCGGTGGCGCCACCACCACGACGTCCCCGTCGCAGGCTCCGACATCCGAATGGCGTGACGCCCCGGCGGCCCGGACCGCACCGTCCGACGACGGCGGCCGGGTGATCCCGATCGACCGGGCCCGCCAGCGTACGGCAGCCGACCAGGCGTCCGCGCATCCCTCGTCGACGCCGGCTCCCGCGGGCGATGCCCCGGGTTCCCCGCCGGGCCAGCGGGCTGCACCTCCGCATCCGCCGCCCGGTCAGCGGCCCGCGGCTCACGGGCCGGCGGGGTCCAAGCCGCCGGAGTCGCAGGCCGCGGGGACCGCGCCACCCGCCGCCTCGAGTCCGACGGGAGGTTCCGCGACGATGTCAGCGGCCGACCTGCGGCGTGAATGGCCCCGGGTGCTCGACGCCGTCAAGTCCCGGCGGCGGTTCGCCTGGATCCTGCTGAGTCAGAACGCACAGGTGCTCGATCTCGCCGGCGGCGTGCTCACCTTGGGGTTCGGCAGCCAGGGTGCCCGTGACAACTTCTCCGGGGGCGGAAGCATCGACGTGCTGCGCGATTGCCTCGTCGACACGCTGATGCTCGACGTCCGCGTCGATCCGGTGGTGTCCGGCGCGGGTCAACCGGCGGCCTCGCCGCAGCCCGAACCCGCCCACGTCGAGCCTCCGCGACCCGACAGCACCTGGACGCGGCAGGCCCGCGAGAACATCCGGTCGGCCGGCATGCGGCCGCCGAGCGGCCCCGACGCCGGCGGGAACGATGAATACGAGGCGTCCAGCGACGACGTCGCGCTCGACGAGTCGGGTGAGAGCGCCACGGATCTCATCGCACGTCACCTCGGAGCCGAGCCGATCGACGACGAGAACTGATCCGCCAGCGCGGGCAGGCCGTTCCGGCAAGCTGGGCGGCGTCCCGTAGGCTTCGACGAGACTGGCTCTGGTCACGGGCCGGCGAGCAAGGAGAGGACACCAATGTCAATCTTCCCCGAGGGAATGGACATGAGCGGGCTGCTGGCGCAGGCGCAGGCGCTGCAGGCCCAGTTCCAGCAGGCGCAGGACGACCTTGCGGCGAGCACGTTCGTCGGCAGTGCCGGCGGCGATCTGGTCGAGGCCACCATGAGCGGTAATGGCGTGCTTGAGCGCCTCGTGATCAAGCCCGAGGCCGTCGACGTCGACGATCTCGAATCGCTGGCCGACCTCATCGTGGCCGCCGTGCGCGATGCCACCAGCCAGGTGAACGCCAAGGCGGCGGCGATCATGCCGACGATGCCCAATCTGCCGTTCTGAGCTGCATACGTGTACGAAGGCCCCATCCAGGATCTCATCGACGAGCTCGGGCAACTGCCCGGCATCGGCCCGAAGAGTGCGCAGCGCATTGCGTTCCACCTGCTCGATGCCCCCATCGATGACGTCGATCGGCTCGCGGACGCCCTCAAGCTGATGAAGCGCACGGTGAAGTTCTGCCGTATCTGCTTCAACATCAGCCAGGAGGATGAGTGCCGCATCTGCCGTGACCCCCGGCGGGATCGCAGCGCGATCTGCGTGGTCGAGGAGTCGAAGGATGTCGTGGCGATCGAGCGCACCCGTGAGTTCAAGGGGCTCTACCACGTGCTCGGCGGTTCGATCTCCCCGATCGAGGGCCGCGGCCCGGGGGAGTTGCATGTGCGTGAACTGGTCACGCGGCTCGCCGACGACACCGTCACCGAGGTGATCGTCGCCACCAACCCCAACCTCGAGGGCGAAGCGACGGCCACCTATCTCAGCCGGCTGCTCAAGGACTTCGGGGTGAGGGTGAGCCGCCTGGCGTCCGGCCTGCCGGTCGGCGGCGACCTCGAGTACGCCGATGATGTGACCCTCGGACGCGCGTTCGCCGGGCGGCGTCCGATCGGTTGAGGTCGACGGCGGCGGCAGGGCCGGGGGCATCTCCAGGTGACCAGCATCCCGGTCAGTGGTTCAGAGGGGCTTCTCCCCGAAGAAGGTGGCCAGCGGATTGGCGTTGAAGTTGGGGATCTCGCGGTAGCCGGCGTCCCGGTACATCTGGGCGACCTTCGGTTGACGCGGGCCGGTGTCCAACCGGGCGACGCGGTATCCCGCAGCCCGCGCGGCGTCCTCGATCGCGGCGAGCAGCGACACCCCCACACCCCGGCCACGGGCCGACGGGGCGACGTACATGCGCTTGATCTCGCAGGCGCCGTCGGCGTGCAGGTCCTTGAATCCACCACCGGCGACCGGTTCCCCGTCTAGATAGCCCACCACGTATCCACCACCGGGTGGGCTGAACTCCGCCACCCCGGCGGCGGGCATCGACGGATCGTTGAGGTCGAGCCCGTCGTACTGGTCGAAGATCTCCGCCTCCATCGCGGCCAGCAGGACGCTGGCCGGCGTCCGGTCGGCGGCGCACAGCGAGAACATGATCACGCGATCACCCTAGTACCGGCCATGTTGGCGGTCGACCGGTCGGTCAGGGGCGCCGCTCGACGATGACCGATTCGAGTTCGCCGACCCGCAGGGGTGTGCTCGCGGTGACGGGCACGCTCAGTTTCCCGGACTGGCCGAGAGCGGACCAGTGGACCGTCCACCAGGTGGTGGCCTCGACGGAATAGCTGCCCGGACGCTGGTAGGTGTGGCCGCAGGTGGGTGACGGCCGCATCGGGTCGGCCCCCGCGGCGCGCGGGGTGCTCGTCGTGCAGGTGATGGTGGTGCCATCGCCGAGGTCGAAGGTCGTGCTCGCCCGGGTCGCCGACAACTGGATGGTGATGCCGTTCATCGTGACGGTGGCGTCGACGTTCGGTTGGTCGGCGGTCCAGAACCAGATCGGCAGGCCGACGGCCAGCATGTCCCACCGGTTGGCGTGCGGGTCGGGCCCGATGACCGGCGTGCCCTCGGGCAGATGCAGGGTGGACGCCGCATAGGCCGCCCAGGCCGCGATGTCAATGGTCGGGGCCTTGCTGGCCGAGGCGGACGGGCTGGCCGAGGACGTCGGCGGCGGTGCCTCAGGGAGCAGGCACACCTGTTTCGTGACGCCTCCAGTGATCCAGCCCTTGCACCACGTCGTCACATCGCTCTCGGGCACCCCGAGGCGGCTGGTCCACACGATGGGTGGGGGAGGGGAGGTGTCCGGTGCACCGCTTGGTCGATCGATACTGGCGGGGTCAGAATTGCCTTGACGTGGCTCACTGCCCCCGTGCCACCCTGTATCCGCGGTCACGGTTACGGATCCGTCACCAACGTCCGCGACGGTTGTTCCGGAGCTGTAGCCGGACTGGTTCACGCAGTTCAGCAAACTGCATTCCGCTGGGACTGGGAGGCTGAGGATCAGACTCATGAACATGCGGACACGTCCGAGGTGGTTGTGGTGTCGAAGATGGACAGGTGGCCGTCCTGACTCCGGTGTAGATAGATGTAGTTGAGAGTTTGGTGGCCATTTAGCGTGGCGCCATCAGACCGAACGTATACAAGCTGGCTCTCGTCGGCGCATGCTCGAAGTGCGACCACCGAGTCCGTGCGCTGCTTTCCTTCAGCGGGCACGAGTGTCAGGGATCCGTCCTCAGACGATGAAAGCTTGACACCCCGTTCATATTCCGACCTGAGCATCGCCTCTATATATGAATTGGCAGGTTCGTCGAGGAACTCGTCGAGTGCATGGGGGAGCTTCGGTGCGCCCCCAGTCCGCTGAATGCCGGCAAGAGTCGAGTAAAATCCGCGGTACACCCTCTCCGCCTCCTGGACATCGCTGACCTTGAATCCCGCGGTCATCGCCTCGCTCGGAGTCGAGGCCGGTGTCGAAGCCACCGAGCCATTCGGTGAAGAGGTATGTGTCGGTGCGCTTGCGGACATTCTGGTCGACTGGCACCCAGACATGGCGACGGCCAGCGCGAGGGCAAGACCGAGTGGGCGCGGCGTCCGTCGTTGCATGCTGCTTCCTCCGCCGGCCCGACGTGGGGTGCAACCGGGCCGGCGTCAGCATCCTGACACAGCAGGGGCTCATGCCCGCCGGACAGATGGCCCGTTGTGGATAACGAGGACTTGTCCACAGAATCGCGGCGGGGCCGGACCAGCTGCCGTTCCAGCGCTGGCGTCGATGCATCGCTGGGCCGAATGCTGAGCGGTGTTGCCCATTCATTGGAATAGGCACGCCCGGTGCGACAGTGGCGTGATGTGGGCGGAGTTGGTCCATCCCGCGGTGGCCGCAGTGTCGGCGTCCGAAGGTTAGCTCGAGCGGCCCGGCGTCCGAGTTGCTGGCGATCGCTGCTGAAATCGCGTCGAGATCGCCAGCCGCGGCAGCGATTGCCAGCATAAACGTCGCCATCGCCAGCAGGAGCGTCGAGATCGCCAGCCACGCGGGCCCGGGCCCGGGCCCGGACCCGGAGCCGGCGCGGGTGGGCGCCGGGTCAGTAACCGAGCAATTCCTTGCGACGCGGGAGCCAGGCGACGGCGTCGCGGACGGCCTCGGCGATACTGAACTCGGCGTGCCAGCCCAGGAGCGAGGCGGCACGGTCGGACACCGTGTAGACGCCGGCGGTGTCACCGGGACGCGCCGGACCGAGGACGATGTCGAGCTTGCGACCGGTGCCCTCCTCGAAGGCGGCGGCGAGTTCCTTGACGGTGACGCCGGCGCCCGTGCCGATGTTGATGGCAACCGCCGGCTCGGTTGCGGTAACGTTGTCGAACTTCTCGATCGCGCCCACGTGGGCCTTGGCGAGGTCCCAGACGTGGATGAAGTCGCGGATTCCGGAGCCGTCGCGGGTGGGCCAGTCGGCGCCGGTGACCGTGAAGGTCGAGCCTTCGAGCCACGCGTCGAGCAGCTTGCCCATCACGTGCGTGGGGTGCTCGATCTGCTGACCGGTGCGCAGTTGAGGGTCGGTGCCGATCGGGTTGAAGTACCGCAGGCTCAGCACCCGCAGGTCGGTGGCGGCGGCGATGTCGGAGAAGATCCGCTCCATCATGTACTTCGTCGCGGCATACGGCGACGCCGGCGCGAGGGGCGACTCCTCGGTCACGACGAAGTCTGCGTTGGGAGCGTAGATGGACGCCGACGACGAGAAGACCAGCCGGTTCACCTGGTTGCGATGGAGCGCGGCCAGCAGGTCGAGGGTCTTGCCCACGTTGTTCTCGTAGTAGAGGTAGGGCTCGGACACCGACTCGGGCACGACGATCTTCGCGGCGCAGTGCACGACCGCGTCGATGTGGTGCTCGGCGCAGATGCGGTCGATGAGATCACCATCGGCGATGTCGCCGTCGTAGAAGGGGCGGTCGGCGACGAACTCGCGGCGTCCGGCGGACAGGTCGTCGAGGATCACGACGTCGTGCCCGGCGTCGAGGCAGGCCGAGGCCACGGTGCTTCCGATGTACCCGGCTCCGCCGGTGATGAGAATCTCCACGACTGCGAGCCTATCGAAGCTCGGCGGCGCACTCGGGTGTGCCCGTCGTCAGGCCGGCGCGTCTACGGGCGCTTCCGGCCGTGCAGTTCGGGGAAGTCCTCGTAGCGGTATTCGGTGTTGTCGGACTGGTCGCGTTCGTGCACGGGCAACGCCTCGCGGGCGCGCAGCGCCACCCGGCGGATCTTGCCTGACAGGGTCTTGGGCAGGTCGTGGAACTCCAGCCGGCGCACCCGGAGGTAGGCGGGCAGATGCTCCTTCGCGTGCGCGAGGATGGACGCCGCGGTCTCACGGCTGCGCTCGAACCCGGGTGCCAGGCTCACATACGCCTTCGGGACCGCGAGCCTGGTGGGGTCGGGGGAGGGGACGACGGCCACCTCGGCGACCGCCGGGTGTTGCATCAGCACGCTCTCAAGTTCGAACGGTGACACCTTGTAGTCGGAGGCCTTGAACACGTCGTCGTCGCGGCCGACGTAGGTGAGGTAGCCGTCGGCGTCGACGACCACGAGGTCGCCGGTGTGGTAATAGCCGTCGCGCAGCGCCTGCGCGGTGAGCGCGGCGCTGCCCACGTACTGGGTGAACAGGTTCCGCGGGTGCTGCGACAGGTCGAGACAGATCTCCCCGTGACGTCCGGGTTCTCCGGTCTCGGGGTCGACCACCACCACCGGGA
>JAJXWF010000121.1 GCA_021781735.1 Actinomycetes bacterium | reverse complement strand
GGCGCGATCTTCCGGGCGACGCGCTTGAACTTGGCTGGGTTCGCGAGGATCTCGGGCGTCAGCACCTTGTTGAAGATCGCCGTGATGACGTCACGCTGGCGGGCGGCCCGGTCGAGGTCGCCGTTCTTGAGGTCGTAGCGCTCGCGCGTGTAGATGAGCGCATCCTTGCCGTTGAGGGTGATCGTGCCCTTGGGGAAGGTGACACCAGAGCTCGCGGACGCCTGGTTGTTGTAGACCGTGATGCCGCCGATGTCGTCGACCAGGGCGGTGAATCCGGTGAAGTCGGTGACCACGGCGTGGTCCATCTGCACGTTGGTGAGTTCCTGCAGCGTGCGGATCGTGAGGACCGGCCCACCCCAGGAGTAGGCGGCGTTGATCTTCGCGTCGCCGTACCCGGGGATCGGCACCCACATGTCGCGGGGGAACGAGATGAGGTAGACCTTCTGCCGGTCGGCGTTGATGTGCATGACGATCAACGTGTCGCTGCGTCCCCGGTCGGTGCCCCGCGAATCGCTGCCCATCACGACGATGTTCACCGCGTCGCCCGGGGACGTGCTCGGCACATCGGCCGCACCGCTGCCCGACGGAGTGACCGCCGGCAGGAGGTCGGCCCGGGGAGCCTGGCTCAGGGCGTTGTCCACCGTCTTGGCGTAGTAGCCGACGACCACCGCTACGGCGATCACCACGACCCCGAGGACCGCCACGGCGACCAGCAGGGCGCGGCGTCCGCGGTGGCCCGGACCACGGTCGTGGCGCGACGCCGTGGCTCCCTGCGCACCAGGTGCGGACGCAGCACCCTCGGGTGCCTGCCCGTCCCCGGTCCGCTCGCCGTGGGTGTCGTCGTCGAAGATCGACAGTTCATCGTCGGCCATCCGCTGTCCCGCCTTCCGGGTCGCCCCCTCGATCGCCGTGGTCAACTGTCGCACACTCAACCGGGTCGGCTCCCGAGCCCACGGGCTTCGGCCGGTCGGCGTCCCGGGGTGGACGCCGGATGATCACGCCCGGGCGATGGCGGCCACGTGGTCCCGAAGCCGGGCTGCGGCGTCCCGCGGGGTGAAACCGGTGTCCGTGATCCGATCCAGTGACAGCGTGCTGTGCGGCGGCCGGGGCGCCATCGCCCGGCCCTGTGCGTAGTCGTCGGTGGACACGGGGATGACATCGCCGGCGTCGCGCCCGCGCAGGGCGAACACCTGCTTCGCGATGTCGGCCCACGACATGACCGAACCGGAGTTGGTCAGGTTGTAGGTGCCGAACGGCGCCCGCGATCCGAGCAGGTGGACGATTCCCGCGGCGAGGTCGGTGGCGAACGTGAGCCGTCCGACCTGGTCGTCGACGACGCGGGGCGAGACGCCGCGGTCGGCCAGCGCGGCCATCGTGCGCACGAAGTTGTGGCCCTCCCCGATCACCCAGCTGGTGCGCACGATGTAGTGCCGGTCGAGGGTGGCCACGAGGGCGTCCCCGGCGGCCTTGGTCTGCCCGTAGACACCGAGTGGTGTCACCGGTTCGTCCTCGTCGTGCACGGCGACGGTGCCGTCGAACACGTAGTCGCTGCTGATGTGCACGAGCGTCGCGCGGATCCTGCGGGCGATCCGGACGAGCTCTCCCACCGCAGTGACGTTGACCGCCCAGCAGTCGCGACGACCCTCGGGTGTCTCGGCCCCGTCGACGGCGGTGTAGGCGGCGGCGTTGACGATCGTGCCGACGCCGGTCCAGTCGAACCGGCGCAGCGCGTCCGGGTCGGTGATGTCGAGCGTGGCGCGGTCGAAGCCGTCGGCGGTGGGTATCGCCTGCCGGAGCGCCCGGCCGAGCTGACCGCCGGTGCCGACGATCACCGTGCGTCGGGCGGGCATGGGAGTGACCTCGGCGAGCCGGGGGTGGGCGGCGTCCGCGGCGCTGATCTCGGCCCGGTCGAGCGGAATCGGCCACAGGATCGCCGCCGTCTCGTCGGCGAGGTTGAGGTAGGTGTAGGACGCCCGAGCCTGCGGACTCCAGTGCTCGTTGACGAGGTAGGTGTAGACCGTGCCGTCGGTGAGCGCCTGATAGCCGTTGGCGACCCCGCGCGGAACGAACACGGCCTTGTCGGGGCCCATGTCGAGGGTGAACGTCGCACCGAAGCTCGGGCCCTCGCGCAGGTCGACCCAGGCCCCGAGGATCCGGCCGCAGGCCAGCGACACGAACTTGTCCCACGGCTCGGCGTGCAGCCCGCGGGTGGCCCCGGCCGAGGTGTTGAACGACATGTTGTTCTGCACCGGGCCGAAGTCGGGCAGGCCGAGGGTGGTCATCGTGGCCCGCTGCCAGTTCTCCTTGAACCAGCCGCGCTGGTCCCCGTGCAGCGGCAGGTCGACCACCAGTAGTCCGGGAATGGGGGTGGTCGAGATCCGTGGCTGACTCATGCGGTGTCCTCTCGCTGGTGGCCGGGGGCATGGTCGCGGGCCGGGCGGCGTCCGGTGCCCGGGGACGCGGCGGTCACTGGCCCGATCGTGCGTACTGCGCCTCGGTCGCCGCCTTCATCGGACGCCACCACGCCTCGTTCGCGCGGTACCAGTCGATGGTGGCGGCCAGGCCCTGTTCGAAGGAGGTGAAGCGGGGTGCCCAGCCCAGTTCGCTGCGCAGCTTCGAGGAGTCGATGGCGTAGCGCAGGTCGTGACCGGGGCGGTCGTTGACGTGGTCGTAGGCGTCGGCGGCCCGGCCCATCAGCGTGAGGATCAGTTCGACGACCTCGCGGTTGTTCCTCTCGCCGTCGGCGCCGATCAGGTAGGTCTCGCCGACGCGTCCGCGTTCGAGGATCGTGAGCACGGCGGCATTGTGGTCGTCGACGTGGATCCAGTCGCGCACGTTGCGGCCCGCACCGTAGAGCCGCGGCCGGACGCCGTCGATGACGTTGGTGATCTGGCGCGGGATGAACTTCTCCACATGCTGGTAGGGCCCGTAGTTGTTCGAGCAGTTGCTGATCGTCGCCCGCACGCCGAAGCTGCGCACCCACGCGCGGACCAGCAGGTCGGAACCCGCCTTGGTCGACGAGTAGGGGCTGGACGGGTTGTAGGGCGTCGTCTCGGTGAAGCGCTGCGGATCGTCGAGTTCGAGGTCGCCGTAGACCTCGTCGGTGGAGATGTGGTGGTAGCGCGTGTCGTGGTGTCGGACCGCCTCGAGCAGGGTGTAGGTGCCGACGAGGTTGGTCTGGATGAACGGCGAGGGATCGTTGAGCGAGTTGTCGTTGTGGCTCTCGGCGGCGAAGTGCACGACGGCGTCGGCGTCGGCGACCAGGGAGTCGACGAGGTCGGCGTCCGACACCGAGCCCTTCACCAGCCGCACCCGGTGTGCCGGCAGTCCGGCCAGCGACTCCTCGTGGCCCGCGTACGTCAAGGCGTCGAGCACCACGACGGTGTCGTCGGTGCGCTCGACGACCTGGCGGACGTAGTTGCTGCCGATGAACCCGGCTCCCCCGGTGACGAGTTGTCTGCGCATGGCCAGCAGCCTAAGGGCTCGAGGCGATGTGACGCGCACGGACAGCGGCGGGCGCCCACCAGTGCCCACCGCTCCCGACGGTCACGGGTCATGAGGCACGAGATCGGCGAAGCGGCCGGGTTCGCCCGGCCCTCGTCCCGGTGGCGCCCGCGGCGTACGAGCTGGTCAAGTGCGTGCGCCGGCTCGTACGCCGCGGGACATCTCGTACGCCGCAGGGGGACGCCGCACCGCGGCACGTCCCTCTCCGCCGGCGGTCAGCCCTTGACGGCCCCGGTGAGGCCGCCGACGATGCGCCGCTCGAACAGGCTGAAGAAGATCAGCGAGGGGATCATCGACAGCGACGTGAACGCGAGCACCCGGGCGGTGTCGACCGAGTGTTCGCTCGAGAACGCCTGCACGCCGAGCGGCAGGGTGTACTGGGCGTTGTTGTTGAGGATGAACAGGGGCAGCAGGTAGTTGTTCCAGGATCCGATGAACGCGAGGATCCCGACCGTGACGACGCCGGGCAGCGACAGCCGGAGCACCATTCGGAAGAAGAAGCCGAGCCGACTCGCCCCGTCGATCGCGGCGGCCTCCTCGATCTCCTTGGGGATCGCCGCGAGGAACGGCACGAGGATGATGATCGTGGTCGGCAGCGCGAACGCGATCTGGGGGAGGATGACCCCGGCCAGCGAGTTGGTGAGTCCCAGGTTCTTGACCAGCAGGTACAGCGGGGTGATCGCGACGGTGATCGGGAACATGAGGCCGGCCGCGAACAGCGTGTACAGGGCGCCGCGTCCGGTGAACGAGTACCGGGCGAGCACGAAGCTCGCCATCAGGCCGAGCGCGACCACCGCGACGGTCGTCGAGAGCGCGGAGATCGCCGAGTTGGCGAACTCCTGCCAGAAGACGCCGCTGCGCAGCACGTCGAGGTAGTTGCCGACCTCCCAGGGATTCGGCCATCCGGACGGATCGACCGTGATCTGGGAGTTCGTGCGGAAGCCACCGACGACGATGTACAGCACCGGAGCCACACACGCAGCGATGAGGATCACCGCGATGAGGTATGTGACGGGGCTGCCCCATTGGGGCGTGGGTTCCCCGGACGTCCGCAGGCGAGTCCTGCGCCGACGCCTGACGGACGTGGTGGTGGACATCAGTTCGCCTCCTTTCCGGGAGCGGAGGTCAGCGCGCCCTCGGTGTCGCGGCGCAGGACGAACCGCTGGTACACGAGCGCGATGACGAGGGAGATCAGAAAGATCACGACGGCGACGGCGTTGCCGTAGCCGTAGTTGCCGGCCAGGCGTCCCTCGAGGACCATGTAGGTCGCCATCGTCGACGTGCCGGCGGTCGCCGACACGTACTGGCCCCAGATGATGTAGACGAGGTCGAACAACTGCAGCGAGCCGATGATCGACAGGAACGCCCACACCCGGATCGTCGGGCCGAGCAGGGGCAGGGTGATCCACCGCTGGATGCGCCAGAAGGACGCACCGTCGATGGCCGCCGCCTCGTACAGTTCGTCGGGGATGCTCTGCATGCCGGCCAGCATGAGGATCACCGCGAACCCCAGGTACTTCCACGAGATGATCACCATCAGCGTCCAGATCGCGACGTTCGGGTTGGCGATCCAGTCGAACTTCAAGGCGCCCAGGCCGATCTTCTGCAGCAGGTCGTTGAAGGCGCCGGTGTACTGGAGCATGAGCCCCCAGCCGGTACCGACGATGACCTCGGAGATGACGTAGGGGACGAAGATCAGCACCCTGATCAGGGACCGCCCCAAGATGTTCTGGTTCAGCAGCAGCGCGAACCCGATCGCGACGGGGCCCTGCATGACGAGCGACATCACCACGATGAACGCGTTGTGCTCGAGCGCGTGCAGGAACAGCGGGTCGGTGAGGATGATCCGGTAGTTCTGCAGCCCGGCGAAGTCGGTGGGTGGCCCGAAACCCTTCCATCGGAAGAAGCCGTAGTAGGCGGCCATGAACACGGGGACGATCACGAAGGTGACGAACATCAGCACGGCGGGGCCGGCCAGCACCACGATCTCGAAGCGCTGACGCCACGCGGGACGCCGGGCCCTGACCCCAACGGCCGGGGCCGCGGAATACCCGCGGACCCCGGCCGTCATGGTGCTGGAGCGCTCCACAGGAGAACTGTTCTCAGCCATGATGTCGACGATCAGCCCTTTGCTGCGGCACTCTTGGTGGCCGCGACGATGTCGGCGGGCCCACCCTTGCCTGCCAGCATGTTGACGACACCGGCGTTGAGCGCGTTACCGACGTTCTGGCCGTACATCGTGTCGAGGAACAGCACTACGTACGACGCGTTGTTGTACGAGGCGAGGATGTCCTTGAGAGCGGGGTCGGTGACGACGCTCTGGGACTGCTGGTTGGCCGGCAGCGTCTGGAACGCCGTGGCGTAGTTCTCCTGGTTCTGCTTGTTCACGATGAAGTTCAGGAAGTCGACGCACTCGGCGGGGGCGTTCTTCGAGCAGGCGTAGCCGTCGGAGCCGCCAAGCATCGCGGACGACGCTCCGGCCCCACCGCTCACCGCCGGGAACGGGAACCAGCCGAGGTCGGGCAGCGCCTTCTGGTCGGGGGTGAGAGAGGCGATCACTCCGGGATCCCAGGCGCCCATGAGTTCCATGGCGGCCTTGTGGTTGGCGACGAGACCGGCGGAGCTACCGGCGCCCTGCTGCGCGGAGGTGGTGAGGAAGCCCTCGTTGAACGGCTTGGTCTGGGCGAAGTTCTGCAGGTCCTGGCCGGCCTTGATCCAGCACGGGTCGGAGAAGTCACCCGACATCGCCTTGGTGGTCAGCACGTCCTGCGAGCACTCGCGCAGCGCGAACATGTAGTACCAGTGGGCGGCCGGCCACGCGTCCTTGCCGCCGAGGGCGATCGGGGTGATGCCCGCAGCCTTCAGCTTGTCGGCGTCCGCCGACAACTCGGCGATCGTCGTGGGCGTCGCGGTGATGCCGGCCTTCTTGAACAGGTCCTTGCTGTAGAAGATGCCGTCGGGAAGCACCGAGGCCGGCATCGCGTAGACCTTGTTGTTGACGGTGAACGCGGAGAAGATCGCGTTGCCGAGGTTCGACTTCACATTGCTGCTGATCTTGCCGGTGATGTCCATCACCTGGTCGGCCGCGACCATGTCGGCGAGCTTGCCGCCGCCGCGGGCCAGGAAGATCGACGGGGCGCTGCCCGAGTTCATCGCGGTCTGCAGCTTGCCGTCGAGTTCCTCGTTCTGGATCGGGGTGATGTCGATCTTGACGTTCGGGTGCAGCTTCTCGAACGCGGCGACCGTGTCCTGCCAGTACTGCTTGCCGGCGCCGGTGGTCGCGTTGTGCCAGAAGGTCATGGTGACCTGGCCGCCACTGGACGCCGCCGACCCCGACGTGCCGCCGCCGCAGGCCGACAGGGTCAGGCCGACGGCCAGTGCGGCTGTCACCGCTCCGAATGCTCGTCTTCCCAGAGTCATGTGTCCTCCATCTCGTCGTTGAGCCACGCCCGCCGGCACGCCTCAGGGCAGCCGGCGAGCCTTCGCTCCGATTAGTATTGCTGCTGCACAAATTAGTTGTCAATCGATATCGATAACGTTTTCGTAAAGGCTAGACTCTCTCCATGCTGTCCACCGCACGGGTGACGATCCGCGATGTCGCCAAGGCCGCGGGGGTCTCGGTCTCGACGATCTCCAAGGTCATGAACAACCGCGACGGCATCTCCGAGGAGACTCAGCGCCGGGTTCGTGCCGTCATCGAGGAACTCGGCTATGTGAGCAGCGAGAGCGCGCGCAGCCTCCGGGCCGCGCGCACCGGCGTGATCGGGGTCCTGATCCCCGACTTCGAGCCCTACGCCAGCGAGGTTCTCAAGGGCATCGCCCGGGCGCTCAACGGCTCCCCCTTCGAGCTGATGGCCTGGTCGGGCGGTGCCGGACGCGACGCCACCCGCGGCTGGGAGCGACAACTGGTCGCCCGGCTCGCCGGGAGCGTGCTCGACGCGGCGATCCTCGTGGCCCCGAGCGTCACCTCGCTGCCGTTCGACAGCTTCCCGATGGTCGCGGTCGACCCGCACGAGGGCCCTGGATACCTGCCCAACGTCCGGGCCGACGACCGGGAGGGTGCCCGGCTCGCCGTCGAGCATCTCGCCGACCTCGGCCACGTGCGGATCGGCTTCCTCGGGGGACGCAAGGACCTCGCCTCCGCCCGCGAGCGCGAGCGCGGCTATCGCGACGCCATGCGGGCCCACAACCTGGACGTCGACGAGGACCTCGTTGTGCGCGGCGACTACTCCCGGGCCGGCGCCACCGAGCCCGCGCGGACGCTGCTGACGTGCGCGGACCGGCCCACCGCGATCTTCGCGGCGAACGACCTGTCGGCGCTCCGGGTCATCGAGATGGCCGACGAACTGGGCGTCGACATCCCTGGAGAGGTCTCGCTGGTCGGGTTCGACGACATCCCGGAGTCGCTGCGCTCGGAGCCCGGACTCACCACCATCGCCCAGCCGATGATCGACATCGGCTCCGAGGCCGCATTGCTGCTCCTGCAACTGATGGCCCAGGAAGAACCGCCCGAGCGCGACATCAAGCTGCCGACGCGGCTGGTCGTGCGCGAGAGCACCCGCGTCCTGCGGCCGTGAGCCGGGATGTTCGCCCCGGCCGGCCCTCGACGCCGCAGCGTCCCCGTCGCGGCGTCGAGGGGTGCACGCCCTGCGCGCTCGGGTCGGTGGTGAGCATCAGCCGGGCCGTGGCGCCGGTCGGTGGCAGCCGCAACTCGCAGCCCCCGAGCCAGCCGTCGACCCTCACCCGGCCCTCCCCGTCGGTGCGCCGGTCGGTGGGCGGCGCCCGCCACTGGTCGCGCACCAGGCGGTGGAGCCGGTCGTGGGAGGGCTTGGGCGAGCCGTCGGCGCGCACGAGTCCCGCGGGTGCGCCGAGCCAGGCATCCCGGTCGGACAGGCCCCAGGAGGTGAGGAACCTGACGCTCGGGTGCGAGAACAGCGTCCGGCGGTGGCGCTCCAGGTCCTCGGCCTGGCGGGCCTCGCCCTCGGGAGTGCTCGGCCACGCGTCGACCCGGTAGTCGTTGAGGTCGTCGATCTCCGGCGGCATGAGGTGCCCCGACACGAGGGCCGTCTCGGTGAAGTGCAGCGGCAGTCCGTTGCGCGAGAACCGGTCGAGCACCTCGAGGGTCACCTCCTCACCCCAGTAGCCCTGGTACATGTGGCTCTGCAGGCCGATCGCGTCGATCCGGACACCGGCCTCGAGGACGCCCTCGATGAGGGTGTCGTACGCGGTCGACATGTCGAAATCGTTGAGCAGCAGGGTCGCTTGGGGGTTCGGGGCGCGGGCGGCGTCGAACGCGAGGCGGATGGTGACGATCCGCCCGAGCCGGCGGCACGGGCGCGTGATGCCGTTGTCCTCCGGGTGAACACCGGCATGATCACCACCTCGTTGATGGCGTCCCACGGGTCGATGAGCCCGGCGAAATCGGTGACGGCGCGCCGGATCCGCGCGCGCTGCCGGGCCTCGACCTCCTCGAGCGGACGGTCGAGCAGCCACGGGGCGGTGAGCGTGTGCCTCACCAGGGGACGGCCCTTCACGGTCACCCCGCGGTCGGCGAACCATTGGGCGGTGCGGCGCAGGCGGCGGGTGTCCGGGTGCCCCTCGGTGGGTTCGAAGCGTCGCCAGGAGAACGGCGGCGTGCACCGGTTGAAGACCTCGAACCAGTGGTCGGCCAGGCTGGTGAGCCGGCCGTGGTCGGGCGTGCCGGCGTCCACCTCGTCGTGGCCGGCGGGATGAAGTCGCAGCCGATGCAGCCGAACGCGAACTCGTGGGACACCTGCTCGATCGTGACGTCCGTGTCGCGCAGCGGGACGCCGGCGGCGTCCAGCACGGTGACGACGGACTGTCCGCGCCCATTAGCGAGGCCCGGATCGACGGCCGGTGACGTGGTTGGGAACTGCATGCTCGGCTCCCTCGTTTCGTTCCGCGGCCAAACTAATACATCTCCGGGCCGTCCGCCGGGGACGCGCCGGGCGCTGGGGTGCGGTGGGGTCGG
>JAJXWF010000120.1 GCA_021781735.1 Actinomycetes bacterium | reverse complement strand
CTCCGTTGCCGCCGGTGCGCTGGCTGATGAGTTCCGACGTCTGCAAGCACTGCACCCACGCCGCATGCCTCGACGTGTGTCCCACCGGCTCGCTGTTCCGCACCGAGTACGGGACGGTCGTCGTCCAGGCCGACGTGTGCAACGGGTGCGGCTACTGCGTGGCCGCCTGCCCGTTCGGGGTGATCGGACGCCGCGAGTCCGGCACCGTCGAGGTCGGGCAGCGGCGCGACCTGCCTCTCGCGGCGTCCGCCCCGAAGGCGCAGGTGCTGAACGAGGGCACCGCGCAGAAGTGCACGCTGTGCTACGACCGGATCAGTGCCGACATGGAGCCGGCCTGCGCGCACACCTGCCCCACGACCAGCATCAAGTACGGCAACCACGTCGACATGGTGAAGCTCGCCCGCGAACGCGTCGCCGAACTGCATTCCCAGGGCGTCACCGAGGCCCGCCTGTACGGTGCGAACCCCGACGACGGCGTCGGCGGCACCGGATCTGTGTTCCTGCTGCTCGACGAACCCGAGGTCTACGGCCTGCCGCCCGACCCCGTCGTGACCACGCGGGACCTGCCGAGCATGTTCCGGCTCGCCGGCGTCGCCGGCACCGCGATGATCGGCCTGGCGCTGGCCGTGTTCGGCGCGGCGGGAAGGATCTCATGAGCACCAGCCCGTTCGACGCCGACCGGCCCCCCGAGCAGCCCCGTCGTCGGCGCGGTGACGGAGGCCCTCGGCGTCGCGGCGATCCGGATGCCACAGTTCCCGAGGCGGAGTTCGACAGCTACTACGGACGCAACGTCGTGCATCCGGCGCCGTGGTCGGCGGCGATCCCCACCTACATCTTCCTCGGAGGCATGGCGGCGGGATCGGGACTGATCGGGGCCGGCGCGCACCTCAGCGGACGCCGGCGGCTGCGCCGCAACGCCCGGGTCGGGGCGCTCGCCGCGTTGGCCGCGGGCACCGTGGCACTGGTCGACGACCTCGGCCGTCCCGGCAGGGCGCTGAACATGATGCGCACGGTGAAGCTCACCTCGCCGATGTCGGTGGGGTCGTGGATCCTGGCCGGCTTCGGCGGGTTCACCGGGGCCGCCCTGGGCCTCGAACTGATCCGGGCGCGAGTTCCGGCGTCCACGGGGGCGGGACGGGTGCTCGCGCTCGCCGACCCGCTCGCCAGCGCCGGGGCGGCCTTCTTCGCTCCCCCGCTCGCGGCCTACACCGCGGTGCTGCTGTCGGACACCGCGACCCCGCTGTGGCACGAGGCGTACCGGGAGTTGCCGTTCATCTTCGTCGCCTCGGCCACCGCCGCAGGCGCCGGGCTGGCGCAGATCACCACCCCGGCGAGCGAGACCGGCCCGGTGCGGGCGCTGGCCGCGCTCGGGGCGGCCGCCGATCTCACCGGCGACTGGCTGCTGGGCCGCCGTCTCGGTGAGGAGCAGGGGCGACCGTTGCACGAGGGTAAGGCGCGCACGTTCCATGTGGCCGCGCGCGCCCTCACCGCTGCCGGGGCGCTCGGCAGCGTGCTCACCGGACGTCACCGGGCGGGCGCCGTGGTGAGCGGGCTCGCGCTCATCGCCGGGTCGCTGTGCACCCGGTTCGCCGTGTTCGAGGCGGGCATGGCCTCGGCCCGCGACCCCCGGTACACGGTCGGGCCGCAGCGTGCGCGGGCCGACGCCGCTCGGGCCGCGGGACACGGCGTCACCCAGCCGGGCGGCGAATGGCCCCGCTGAGCAGCCTCAGCGGACGCTGACGACCGCGTCGCGGCGGGCGACGAACTCTCCGATCACCGGCGCGCCCGGGATCTCCCCGGCGACGAGCAGGCCGCCGGAGGTCTGGGCGTCGGCGAGCAGCAGCAACTCGTCCTCGCTCACGGAGGATTCGAGGAACGGACGCACCCAGTCGAGATTTCGGCGGCTGCCTCCCGGCACGAACCCGTCGGCGAGCGACTCGCGGACGCCGGCGAGGTATGGCACCGCGCCGGCGTCGACAACGGCACTCACCCCGGATGCCCGGGCCATCTTGTACAGGTGGCCCAGCAGACCGAATCCGGTGACATCGGTGGCAGCCCGGATCCCCGCGGCCACCGCGGCGCGGGCGGCGGAGGCGTTGAGCATGGTCATCGTGGCGATCGCCTGGTCGAACACCTCACCGGTGGCCTTGTGGCGATTGTTGAGGACGCCGACCCCGAGCGGCTTGGTGAGACTGATCGGCAGCCCGGCGACCGCGGCGTCGTTGCGCAGCAGGGTCGATTCGGTCGCCCGGCCGGTGACCGCGAGCCCGTAGAGCGGTTCGGGGACGTCGATGCTGTGGCCGCCGGCGAGCGGGACGCCGGCCTCCCGGCACACCTCCAGCCCACCGCGGAGCACCTCGCGCACCAGGTCGTTCGGCAGCACCCCACGGGGCCAGCCGAGCAGGTTGATCGCGAGCAGCGGCTCCCCGCCCATCGCGTAGATGTCGCTCAGCGCGTTCGCGGCGGCGATCCGGCCCCAGTCGAACGCATCATCGACGACCGGGGTGAAGAAATCGGCCGTCGACATGATCAGGTCGTCCCCGAACGGCTGCAGCCGGACGCCGGCCGCGTCGTCGCCGTCGTCGAGGCCCACGACCAGTCCCGGCGACCGCTGGCCGACGAGGCCGCTCACCATCTCCTCGAGCTCACCGGGCGGGATCTTGCACGCGCAACCCCCGCCGTGGGTGAACTGGGTGAGACGGATCGGAGCACCGACGGGCATCGTGGGGGCGAGTGACTCGGTCACCCGGGCACCCTAGCCCACGAGGTTCGTGGACCAGCGGAGGAGCGTCCGGGGCGTGGACGACCGATGGGCGAGACCGGGGCGGGTGTGGCTAGGATCGCCGCACAGGGAGGCGTCCGGGTCCTGGTGGGCCCCACGGTCTTCAACACCGATGAGGCCGAGCATCTCGGCCTGGCGGGTTCGATTCCCGTCCGCCTCCGCCAGTCCCTGCATCGGGGTGATCGAGGGAGGTGCGGTGTCCGACGACGATCCCCGGCGCGACATTCCCCGCACCGACGACCTGCTGCGCTCGCCGCGGCTCACCGGGCCGCTGGCCACGCTCGGGACGCGACGGGTCAAGGAGGCCGTCGTAGCTTCCCAGCAGCGGGCGCGCACCGGCCTGATCACACCCGACGAGGTGCTCGACGACGTGCTCGCGCACCTGCCGCGACGCGCCACTTCGCTGCGTCCGGTGATCAACGCCACCGGCGTGGTCGTGCACACGAACATCGGCCGGGCGCCGCTCTCGGACGCCGCCCGCGAGGCACTGCTCACGGCGTCCGGCTACGTCGACGTGGAACTCGATCTCGCCTCGGGGGCCCGGACGCAGCGGGGCGGCGGGATCCTCGACGTGCTGGCCGAGTCTGCCGGCGCGGAGTCGGCGCTGGGGGTCAACAACGGCGCCGCCGCGGTGGTTCTCGCGACGACCGCGCTGGCCGCCGGGCGCGAGGTGATCGTGTCCCGGGGCGAGATGGTCGAGATCGGCGACGGATTCCGGCTGCCCGACCTGGTGGTCTCGACCGGGGCCCGCCTGCGCGAGGTCGGCACCACCAACCGCACCCACCTGGCCGACTACCGCGCGGCGGTCGGTCCCGGCACCGGGTGCATCCTCAAGGTGCACCCGAGCAACTTCCGGGTCGAGGGGTTCACCGCGGCTGTCGGCGTCGGCGAGTTGGCCGGTCTCGGCGTGCCGGTCGTGGTCGACATCGGATCTGGCCTGCTGCGGCCCGATCCGGCCCTGCCCGACGAACCGGACGCCGCGACCACCCTGACGGCGGGCGCCGACCTGGTGACGGCCAGTGGCGACAAGCTGCTGGGCGGACCGCAGGCGGGGATCATCCTCGGGCGCTCGGACCTCGTCGGTCTGCTCCGTCGGCACCCCCTGGCCCGCGCGCTGCGGGTCGACAAGCTGACGCTGGCCGCCCTCGAGGCGACCCTCACCGGTCCCGAGGCGCCGGTCAGCCGGATGCGCCGGCTGGGTCCCGACGACCTGCGGGCCCGCACCGAACGGCTCGCGGCCGCGACCGGCGGCAAGGTCGTCAACAGCGTCGGACGGGTCGGCGGCGGGGGCGCACCGGGACTCGACCTGCCCGGTGTCGCGGTCTCACTCGACGCCGATCTCGCCCCGCTGCTGCGCACCGGCGACCCGGCAGTGCTGGCCCGGGTCGAGCACGGACGCTGCCTGGTCGACCTGCGCTGCGTCGACGAGGCCGACGACTCCACCGTGCGCGACGCGGTCCTCGGCGCGCTGCGGCACATCGCGGCGACACCGGTCCCATGAGGGTCGTCGCCACCGCCGGACACGTCGACCACGGCAAGTCGACGCTGATCCGCGCGCTCACCGGCACCGACCCCGACCGGTGGCACGAGGAGCACGAGCGCGGTCTCACCATCGACCTCGGCTACGCCTGGATGCCGCTGCCATCGGGCGACGACGTCGCGTTCGTCGACGTGCCCGGTCACGAGCGGTTCATCGCGAACATGCTCGCCGGGGTCGGTCCGGTGCCCGCGGTGATGCTGGTCGTCGCCGCCGACGAGGGGTGGCGCCGGCAGAGCCAGGAGCACCTCGACGCGATCGTCGCCCTCGGGGTGCGGCACGGCCTGCTCGTGGTGACCCGCAGCGACCTCGCCGATCCGGCGTCCGCCCTCGCCGGGGCGCGCGAACACCTCGACGGCACTCCGCTGGGCGGGTGTGAGGCCGTCTGTGTGTCCGGCCGTACCGGTGACGGTCTCGATGACCTGCGGGCGGCGCTCGGCCGGCTGTGCGACGACCTGCCCGCCCCCGACCCCGCGGCCGACATGCGTCTGTGGGTCGACCGGGTGTTCACGATCCGGGGCGCCGGAACGGTGGTCACCGGCACGCTCGCAGCCGGCACGGTGAGCGTTGGCGACAGCGTCGAGGTGGCCGGACGCCGGGTCGTCGTGCGCGGCGTCCACAGTCTCGACCGGCCCCGCGAGGCGATGTCGGCGGTGGCCCGGGTGGCGCTGAACCTGCGGGGGGTGGGCGTCGACGAGGTGTCCCGCGGGGACGCCGTCGTCGCGCCCGGCCGGTGGCGGCCCACGTCCCGGGTCGACGTGCGACTCGACCCGCTGCCCGACAACCTGCCGGAGCGAGCGATG
The DNA here is from genome assembly GCA_021781735.1 of Actinomycetes bacterium. Classification (GTDB taxonomy): domain Bacteria; phylum Actinomycetota; class Actinomycetes; order Propionibacteriales; family Propionibacteriaceae; genus JAJYQH01. The sequence goes on along the minus strand of JAJXWF010000120.1, from coordinate 4,377 downwards.
GGCCACGTCGGCACGGCGGCGCACGAGGTGCGGATCCGTCCGTTCGACCACCGGCACGCCCGGATCACCTGGCCGCGGGCGCTGCCCCTGCGCGCCGGAGACCGGATCGTGCTGCGGGATCCCGGGCGCCAGGTGGTGCTGTGCGGCGCCGTCGTCGTCGACGCCGACCCGCCCGACCTGCTGCGTCGGGGGGACGCCGCCCGCTGGGCCGCCGACCTCGCCACCCGGAGGCCTGCGCTTGACGCCGGGCGCGAGGTCGAGCGGCGCGGATGGATGGGGAGCGACCACCTGCTGTCGCTCGGGGCCGATCCCGCCGACCTGCCCCCGACCGTGCACCGCCACGGGAACCTGCTCGTGTCGCCCACCCGATGGGACACCTGGTGCGCGGCGCTGTCCGAGGCCGTCGATTCCTTCGCCTCCGCGAACCCGCTGCAGGCGAGGATGCCGATGGGAGCGGCCGCCACCGCGGCGGGGGTCCCCGACACCGCTCTGGTCATCCCGCTCGCACAGTCGGCGGGTCTCATCCTGCGCGATGGGCACGTGGCCCGGCCGGGGGTCGAGGCGTCGCTCGGGCCCGCCGAGGCGGGTCTGGCCGCGCTCGAGGCCCGGCTGGCCGACCATCCGTTCGCGGCCCCCGAACGCGACGATCTCGCCGCACTGGGCCTCGGCCCCCGCGAGATCGCCGCGGCGGTGCGGCTCGGGCGGCTCGTCGACCTCGGCGATCAGGTGGTGCTCGGCCCATCGGCCCCGGCCCTGGCCATGCGCAAACTCGCGGGGCTGGACCAGCCATTCACGCTGAGCGAGGCGCGCCGACGGCTCGAAACCACCCGGCGGGTCGCGGTGCCCCTGCTCGAACTGCTCGACCGCCGCGGGTGGACGCGCCGGGTCGACGCGTCCACCCGCGAGGTCGTGAACCGACGCTGACGGCGACCTTGCTCAGGCGGTGCTGGCCGCGACGGCGTCCAGGGCCGCCTGCAACCGCACTCGGGCGTCGGCGGCCACCTCGTCGAACACATCGGTGCCCGACACCTGGGGCATCAGCGCGGGGTCCATCGCCTCGACGATGGTCACCCCGTTCTCGGACCGGATCACCACGTTGCACGGCAGGAGCGTCGCCACCCGCTTGTCGGCGGCGTAGGCGGCCGCGGCCAGCGGTGGACGGCAGGCACCGAGAATGCGGCAGGGACCGATGTCGGTCCCGAGCTTCTGCTGCAGGGTGGCCTGCAGGTCGATCTCGGTGAGCACCCCGAATCCGTTTTCGGCCAGGGCTGCCCGCGTCACGTCGACCGCGCTCTCGGGCGACAGCGACGTGGTGACGGCGATGGTGAACGTCATGGCTCCTCCGATCGATTGGATGTTGTCCAACCTAGGCGGCCGCGAGCTCTGAGGAAACCCCCCGTCGTATCGGACGACTGCGCGCGTCGCGGTCGACCTCAGATCCTGCTCACCTGGATCGCCAGCGCGAGGTCGTCGTCGACGACCCACTCCTCGTCCCCCTGCACGTCGGCGTTCTCGGCCCGCTCCACCGCGGTCGCGAGCACCTCGTCGGCGATGAGCCGGCGATGCGTCCCGATGGCGGCGGCCACCTCACCGGATGCCGACCACCGCAGGCTGATCCGATCCGTGACGTCGAGCCCGGAGTTCTTGCGGGTCTCCTGCACGAACCTGATCACATCGCGGGCCAGGCCCGCGGCGAGCAGCTCGGGCGTCAACTCCAGGTCGAGCGCCACGGTCTCCCCCTGCTCGTTGACCAGGCTCCAGCCGTCGCGCGGGCGTTCGCTGACGATCACCTCGTCGGCGCCCACGGTGACCGTGCCGATCCCGTCGACCTCGACGCTCGCCCGGCCCGACGCGGCCAGTGCCTCGGCAAGCGTCGCTGCGTCCGCCCGGGCAATGGCGTCGGCCACCAGCGGAGTCTGCTTGCCGAACCGCTTGCCGAGGGCCCGGAAGTTCGCCTTGGCCGAGTGGTCGACGAGATCGCCCGCGTCGGAGAAGCTCTCGACCGTGCCGATGTTCAGCTCGGCGGCGATCTCGGCGAGCAGCTCGTCGGACAGCCGCTCGAACGCCCGGGTCGGCACCAGCGCCCGGCGCAGCGGCTGACGGGTCTTCACCTTCGCCTCGCTGCGGGCGGATCGGCCCAACTCGACCAGGCGACGAGTGAGCGCCATCGACGCCTCCAGCTCCGCGTCGATGAGCCCGGCGTCGGCCACCGGCCAGCTCGCCAGGTGCACGGACGCCGGCCCCTCAGGGTCGGTGGCCACGAACAGGTCCTGCCACACCCGCTCGGTGATGAACGGCACCATCGGGGCCATCAGCCGGGTGAGCGTGTCGAGGGTTTCGTGCAGAGTGAACAGCGCCGACGGGTCGCCATCCCAGAAGCGGCGCCGCGACCGGCGCACGTACCAGTTGGACAGATCATCAACGAACTCGGCGATCAGCTGGCCGGCGCGCTGGGTGTCGAAGTTCTCGAGCGCATCGGTGACCTGGACGACCAACTCGTGGGTGGTCGACGTCAACCACCGGTCGAGGACGTGCCGCCCGGCCACGGCGGGAGCCTCGCCGGCCGGCGTCCACCGGTTCGCGCGGGCGTAGAGCGCCTGGAACGCGACGGTGTTCCAGTAGGTCAGCAGCACCTTGCGGACGGTCTCCTGGATCGTCTGGTGCCCGACCCGGCGTGCCGACCAGGGCGAGCCACCGGCCGCCATGAACCACCGGACGGCGTCGGCCCCGTGCTCGTCCATCAGCGGGATCGGCAGCAGGATGTTCCCGAGGTGCTTGCTCATCTTGCGGCCGTCCTCGGCCAGGATGTGACCGAGGCAGAGCACGTTCCTGTACGACGACCGGTCGAACACGAGGGTGCCGACAGCCATGAGCGAGTAGAACCAGCCGCGGGTCTGGTCGATCGCCTCGCAGATGAAGTCGGCCGGGTAGGTGCGCTGCAGCTTCTCGACCGAGCCCGGCGCGTGCGGGTAGCCCCACTGGGCGAACGGCATCGAGCCGGAGTCGAACCAGCCGTCGATCACCTCGGGAACCCGGTGCGACTCCTTGCCGCAGGTGGGACAGGCGAAGGTGATCGCGTCGACGAACGGGCGGTGCGGGTCGAGGCCGCTCTGGTCGCTGCCGGTGAGCCCGCTCAACTCGTCGAGCGAGCCGACGCACACCTGGTGGTCGTCGTCGCAGCGCCAGATCGGCAGCGGCGTCCCCCAGTAGCGGCTGCGCGACAGGGCCCAGTCGATGTTGTTGTTGAGCCAGTCGCCGTAGCGACCGTGCTTGATGTTGTCGGGGTACCAGGTGGTGTTCTCGTTCTCGCGCAGCAACTCGTCCTTGCGCCGGGTCGTGCGGATGTACCAGCTGGGCTGGGCGTAGTAGAGCAGCGGGGTGTGGCAGCGCCAGCAGTGCGGGTAGCTGTGCTCGTAGTCGAGCCGGCGGTACAGGATGCCGCGCGAGACCATGTCGGCGACCAGCGCCTGGTCGGCGGCCTTGAAGAACTGGCCCCCGACGAGCGGGATGTGTTCTTCGAACGTGCCGTCGGGGCGCACCGGGTTCACCAGGGGCAGGCCGTACACGCGGGCGACCGCCATGTCGTCGGCGCCGAAGGCGGGGGCCTGGTGGACCAGACCGGTGCCGTCCTCGGTGGTCACGTACTCGGCGAGCACCACGTAGTGGGCCTCGTCGGAGAAGTCGATGAGCTCGAACGGACGCCGGTAGGTCCAGTGCTCCATGTCGCGGCCGCGCACGGTGTCAACGGCCGTCCAGCCGTCGCCGAGCACCGTGGCGACCAGCGGTTCGGCGACGACCAGCGTCTCGCCGCCGTCGTCCTTGCGCGCGACGACGTAGTCGACGTCGGGGTGCACGGCCACGGCCGTGTTGCTCACCAGCGTCCAGGGGGTGGTGGTCCACACGAGCAGGGACGCCGTGCCCGCCAGGGGGCCGCCGGTCAGCGGGAACCGCACGTAGACCGACGGGTCGACGACGTCCTCGTAGCCCTGCGCCAGCTCGTGGTCGCTCAGCGTGGTGCCGCAGCGGGGGCAGTAGGGGGCGACCCGGTAGTCCTCGGCGAGCAGGCCCTGGGAGTGGATCTGCTTGAGCGCCCACCACACCGACTGGACGTAGGCGGGGTCCATCGTCCAGTAGGCCTCGTCCATGTTGACCCAGTAGCCCATCCGGGTGGTCATATCGGCGAACTCGTCGACGTGGGCGTACACCGACGCGCGGCACTTCGCGTTGAACGCCTCGACCCCGTAGGCCTCGATGTCGGGCTTGCCGCTGAACCCGAGTTCCTTCTCGACGGCGAGTTCGACGGGCAGCCCATGGCAGTCCCAGCCAGCCTTGCGGTCGACCCGGAAACCCTGCATGGTCTTGAACCGGGGGAACACG
>JAJXWF010000119.1 GCA_021781735.1 Actinomycetes bacterium | reverse complement strand
CTTGCCGTTGCCGACCCCGCCACCCCGATCGAGTTGAGCGGTTCGGCTCTCGAGTCGATTCTGCGGTGTCCGCGCCAGTGGTTCCTCACCCGGCGCGCCCGCGCCGACGCCGGCACGTCGGGCGCCCAAAGCCTCGGCTCGCTCATCCACTTGCTCGTGCAGCACGCGGTCACAGAGGGGCTCCCGCTGGGCACGCTGTCCCAGCGCCTCGACGACGTGTGGCAGCACCTGCGTTTCGACGCCGGCTGGCTCGCCGCCAGCGAGCGGGACGAGGCCGAGGCGGCACTCACCCGGTTCGCTGCCTGGCACGATCACGACCGGGGACGTGAGGTCCTCGGGGTCGAGGTGCCGTTCCGGCACCTCATCGAGGTCGACGGCGATCCCGTCGTGCTCGTCGGCACCGTCGACCGGCTCGAGCTCGACGCATCGGGCCGGGTGCGGATCGTCGACTTCAAAACCGGCCGCACCGTGCCGACGGCCGCTGCGGCGGCGGCGTCCGACCAGATGGGGCTCTACCAGCTGGCTGTCAGCACGGGCGCCTTCGACAGTCTCACGCCGTCCGCCGCGGTCGCGGGCGCCGACCTGGTCTACCTCCGCCGCAACGACGGGTCCACACCGTTCCCGAAGGTCCTCAGCCAACCGTCGCTCGACGACCATCCGCATCCGGGCGTGGTTGGCCACGCCGACGGGTCCCCCCTGCGACCGACGTGGGTGCACGACCGCATCGCCGAGGCGGTGGGCATCATCCGCGACGAGCGGTTCAGTGCGGCGCGCAACCCCGGATGCCAGTTCTGCGCGTTCCGGCTCGGCTGCCCGTCCCACGACTCGGAACTGGCGCGATGAGCACCGTGACCGGGCCGCCGCCGCGGCGGGCCACTCGGGTTCTGCGCGACACCGACGACCTCTGCGCCGCCCTCGGCATCGGCTTCTCCGAGGAGCAGTTGGCCGCGATCACCGCTCCGCTCGCCCCCGCGGTGATCATCGCGGGGGCCGGATCGGGCAAGACCACCGTGATGGCGGCCCGGGTGGTCTGGCTCGTCGGAACGGGCAGGGTGTTGCCCGGCGATGTGCTGGGCCTCACCTTCACCCGTAAGGCGGCCGCCGAGCTGTCCCACCGGATCCGCGAAGCCCTCTCCCTGGCCGGGGTGGTCGAGATCGACGGGCCCGATGAGGCCGACGAGCCGTTGGTGATGACCTACGACGCGTTTGCGGCCCGGCTGGTCGCCGACCATGGCCTGCGGATCGCCGTCGAAACCGACCCCACGATGGTCACCGGGGCGGCGCGCTATCGGCTCGCGAGCCGCGTGGTCGCAGCCGCGTCCGGACCCTTCCAGTACGTGTCACGACTCCGGCCGGGCAGCCTCGCCGAGAGGGTCCTGCAACTCGACGCAGAACTCACCGCCCACCTGGTCGACCACGATCGGCTGGTCCGGTTCACCGACTCCTTCCTGCGTCGGCTCGAGTCGGCCCCCCTCTATCGGGCCAACCCCTACAAGGCGGTCGAGCAGGCCGGGTCGGTGGCCCGCGAGCGCCTCGAACTGCTCGACCTGGTCCAGCACTACCAGCAGCTGAAGCGTCGGCTCGGGCTCGTCGAGTTCGCCGATCAGATGGCGGTGGCGGCCCGACTTGTGAGTGACGTCCCGGCGGTTCCAGCGATCGTCCGGTCACAGTTCCCGGTGGTGCTGCTCGACGAATACCAGGACACCTCCTCGGCGCAGTCCCAGCTGTTGGCCGGGCTGTTCACGGGGCCCGACCCGGCCCACGGAATGGGTCACGCCGTGACGGCGGTCGGCGATCCCTGGCAGGCCATCTACGGCTGGCGGGGTGCGGCGGCGAGCAACATCCTGGCGTTCGCCGACCTGTTCCGGGAGGTCGACGACGGCCCGGCCACCGGCTACACACTGTCGGTCAACCGCCGGTCGGGGCAGCAGGTGCTCGACGTCGCGAACCGGGTTGCCACGAGCCTGTTCGACGATCCTGCGCTCGCCGCGCACTCCTCGCACCAGGTGCCGACCGGGCTGGTCGCACCGCCCGGAACCGCTCCGGCGCAGGTCCATGCGGCCACGTTCGAGACGTGGGCCGGGGAGGTCGACTGGATCGCCGAACGGATCATCGACGATCACCGCAGCGGGCGGGCGTCCCGGTGGCGCGACATCGCCGTGCTCACCCGCCGCAACGCCGACATCGCGACCGTCCACGACCGGCTCGTCGACCGCGATGTGCCGGTCGAGATCGTCGGACTCGGCGGACTGCTCCGGCTGCCCGAGGTCGCCGACGTCGTCGACACGCTCCGATTGGTCGACGACGTCACCGCCAATCCCTCGGTGGTGCGGCTGCTCAGCGGGCCGCGGTGGCGGATCGGTCCCCGCGACCTCGCGATCCTCGGACGCCGCGCCGCGCACCTCGCCCGCGGAGGCAAAACCGACCGGGCCCCGGCCAGGGCCGACGATCTCGGCGCGCGGATGCTGGGCGTCCTCGATGTCGTCGACAGCACCGATGTGGACTGCCTGCTCGACGCGATCGACGATCCCGGCGACAGCCCCCTGTCGTCCGATGCACGCGAACGCCTCGCGATGTTCGGGGCCGAGCTGCGCCGGCTGCGCTCCCACACCGGCGAATCCGCCCTCGACCTCACCCTGCGGGTTGTCGCGACACTCGGACTCGATGTCGAACTGGTGGCCGACACCCGCCTGGAGCGCGCCGACCGACGGGCCCAACTGGCGACATTCGTCGACGCGGTGGCCACCTACGGCGACGTCGACGGCGACGATTCCCTTGGCGGGCTGCTCGCCTGGCTCGACGCCGAGCTGGAGTTCGGTACCGGACTCGACCAGGCGGTGCCGGGTGACGACGACTCGGTGAAACTGCTCACCGTTCACCGTGCCAAGGGACTCGAATGGGACATCGTCTATCTCCCGGCCCTGGTCGATGGGGTGTTCCCGTCCGATCGAGGAGGCGGCAACTGGCTGCGCACCCCCGCGGTGATTCCCGCGCCGCTGCGGGGCGACGCCGAGGCCGTGCCCCAGGTGGCCGCCGTGGGCAACGCCGAGTTCAAGCAGTTCGCCGAGCAGCTGAAGAGCACCGAGCGTCGCGGCGAGGATCGCCTCGCGTATGTGGCGGTCACCCGGGCCCGGCGGGTGCTCGTCGGCACGGGCTACCACTGGCGGCCCGAGGCATTGCGGGCACGCACCCTGTCGCCCTACCTCGAGTTGATTCTCGACGAGGCGGCCCGTCAGGGGCTCGTCCACGAGCGAGCCGACCCGCCGGCCTCCGACAACCCGGTCTATGACGCCACGTCGGTGGTCGCCTGGCCTGCGCCTCCCGACCCCGATCGGAGCCTCCGGTTGCGCGAGGCGGCCGAGGCCGTCGAACGCGCCCGAAGCCGGGCCCGGCTCCCGGCGGGCTACCGGCCGGCCGACGTCGAGGTGATGCCGCTCGACCTGCAACCGGTGGTCGCACGGTGGGACGCCGACATCGATCTGCTCGAGCGGCAGGCGCGCGATGATGATGCGCCGCTCGTCGAGGTGCCGATGCCTCCAGCGCTGGCCGCGTCGGCCCTGATGGCCGCCATCCGCGATCCCGTCGCGTTCGCGGCCAACCGGCTGCGCCCGATGCCACGCCCGGTCTCGGCCCAGAGCAGCCTCGGCACGCGGTTCCACGACTGGGTCGAGCGCCGGTTCTCGGCGGCCGCCACCCTCACCGATCCCACCGACCTCGAGCCGCAGCCAGGCATCGACGACGGGGCCGGAGGCGACGACGCGAGACTCGACCGACTGGTGCGCGCGTTCCTTGCGTCGGAGTTCGCCGAACGAGTGCCGCTGCGGGTCGAGCAGCCGTTCGTCCTCACGCTCGGCTCGCTGTTGGTGCGCGGGCGCATCGACGCCGTCTACGCCGACGGCGACGGGCGGTTCCTGGTGGTCGACTGGAAGACGTCCTCGGCCCCGGCAGACCCGCTCCAGCTGTCGATCTATCGGCTGGCCTGGTCGCAGTTGGCCGGAGTGACCGCCGATCGGGTGGGCGCGCAGTTCGTGCACGTGGCCACCGGCCGGATCGAGCGGCCCCGGCTGCTCGACGGTGACGAACTGCTCGCCGAGCTTTCCGCGTCCACGGGTAGGGTGGCGCGGTGAGCGAATCCGCGGCGGTCCTGAGCGGCATCCACTGGCCTCAACCCGAACTCGACCGGATGACCGGCGTGCGCGGCGACCCCGATCGCCTGCGGGGGCTGTGCGCCAGCGGCCGGGTGTTGGTCGTCGACGATTCCGGATCGTTCGCGGTCTCCCGGCACGACGGGCGGGTCAGCCTCGCGGGGGGCCCCGAAGTGTTCGAGTCCACGAGTCACCTCCTGGTCGGCCGCGTGCAGCACCAGGTGTGGTTCGCGCGGCGCGGCGAGGTCGGACCCGACGCGGCCACCCTCCGCGACGGCGAACTCGGTCCGGCCGAACGGCAGGTCGCCGAGGCCGCCGTGGCATTGCTCGGATGGCACCGCGGGGAGCCTGTGTGCGACCGCTGTCATCAGCCGACTCAGTGGGTGCCCGGCGGCGGCACCCGTCGCTGCGGGAGCGGGCACGAGAACTTCCCCCGCACCGACCCCGCGGTGATCGTGGCGGTCACCGACGAGCGTGAACGGTTGCTGCTCGCTCATCAGGTCGTTTGGCCCGCCGGACGCTGCTCGGTACTGGCCGGCTTCGTCGAGGCGGGTGAGTCGGCCGAGGCCGCCGTGTTGCGCGAGATCGACGAGGAGGTGCGGCTCCCGGTGCACTCGGTGCGCTACCTGCACAGCCAGCCGTGGCCGTTCCCCCGCTCGCTCATGCTCGCGTTCGCCGCGCGCGGCGACGGGGAGTTGAGCCCCGACGGTCACGAGATCGAGTGGGCCCGCTGGTTCACCCGCGACGAGCTGCACCGCGAACTGGCCGCCCGGAAGCTGCTGCTGCCGGGCCCGGCCTCGATCGCCGGGCGGATGATCGACCTCTGGCAGCACGGCCGGCTCTGAGGGGCGGTCCCGCAGCCGGGCGTCATCGACTGCGGGCGAGTCCCGACGCACGCGCTGACGGCGACGAGATCGCCGTCAGCAGCGACTCGGTGCTCCCGATGATGATCACCCGATCGATGGTGCGGGTGATGGCCGTGTAGACCAGTTCACGGGTGAGCAGCGGCGACTGGACCGGTGGCAGCACCACGGCGACGGTGCCGAACTGGCTGCCCTGCGCCTTGTGCACGGTCATGGCGTGCACACTCTCGACGTCGTCGAGCACCCACGGGGGCACCAGGCGAGGCTCGGTCTCGCCGTGGAACGCGACCCGCAGCCCGCGCGGCGTGCTCACCGTCACCCCGGTGTCGCCGTTGCGCAGGCCCAGCTCTTCGGCGTTGGCCGTCACCAGCACACCGCGTCCCGGGTACCACTCGTCGTGGCCCGCCGGCCTGGTTCCCAGGTCGCGTGCCAGCTGGTCGATCTGTCGCGACCACCAGCCGACACCGTAGGGGCCGTGCCGGTGGGCGCACAGCAGCCGCTGGCGTTCGAGCACGGCCAGCGCGGCCTGGGCGTCGCCCCCGAGGGCTGCGGCCGCGAGGTCGTGCAGCATCGCTGCGGCGAGATCGCGGACGGGGGCGACCTCGTCGAGTCGCGGCGCGCCGTCGGTCTCGACGAAGACGACCTCCGGGTGTTGGGCCGTCGCGATGCGCAGCGCCGTGCCGGCATCCCCCCGGCGGATCGCGCCGGCCAGGTCGGCCACGGCGCCCAAGGAGCGCCAGTTGTTCGTGAGTTCGACCAGCGACGTCTGCGTCGAATCCGACCGAGCGGCGGCGGCGAGGTCGGCGAGTACCGATCCGGCCTCGACGGAGGTGAGCTGCATCGGGTCACCGACCAGTACGAGGCGGGCGTCGTCGCGGAGGGAGGCCATCAGCCGGGCCATGAGGGGCAGGGCCATCATCGACATCTCATCGATGACCACGACGTCGTGGGGGATCGGGTCGGTGGTGCCCCGCGAGAACCCGCGGAGTTCACCCCGGGCCCCGAGCAGCCGGTGGACCGTCGTGGCCGGGTCGACCAGTGGGTGCGGGCCGGGGATGCGCGTCAGCTCATCGCGGACCGACTGCTCGAGCCGTGCCGCCGCCTTGCCGCTGGGTGCGGCGAGCGCGACCGTCAGTGGGCGCGTCGAGACGGCCTGCACGGTCGCCAGCATGCGGGCCACCGTGGCGGTCTTTCCGGTGCCGGGACCACCGGCGAGGATGGTGGTCGGCTCGCTGACCACCCGCATCGCGGCCTCGAGTTGACGGTCGTCGGGGCTCACCCCGGTGGAGAACGTCGCCGTCGCCGCAGCGCGGAGCGTGGCCGCGTCGACCTGGTCGTGACGGTGATGCGCCCGCCGCCGCAAGTGCTCGCGTACCGCGGTCTCGTCACACCAGTAGCGCTCCAGATAGAGCAACGAACCGTCGAGCCGCAGCGGGGCACCGTTGAGTGGCGCTCCGGGTTCGGCCACAGCGCGACTGGCGAGGAGCGCGGTGCGCCAGGCGTCGCCGTCGGGCCAGGGCAGTTCGGGGGTGGACTCCGCCTCGCGGTCGGCCAGCCAGGCGCCGACCTCGTCACGGACAGTGTCGAGGTCGAGGCATACCGATCCCGACTCGAGGGCTCGCACGGTGAGGGCTGCCGCGAGGTGCACGAGCGGGTCGGGCTCGAGCACGAGACGGCAGACGGTCTGGGCGACGTGGACCGCGGCGAACGACAGCACGCCAGTGGCCGCGAAGTCGCGCAACGGTGGTCGGCTTGACACGGGCACCGCGTCGTCTGGGCGGTTGCCCACGCCGTTCGCCGGTGTCGTCATCGCGCACCCCCGAGGAGGTCGGACACGAAGCCGATGAGCCGGTGATGCGGCTCCCACGTGAACACACCGCAGCGGTGGCCGTCGATGACGGGCGTCCCGGGCCCGTTCATGCCGCGGACGAACAGGTAGCCGACCCCACCCAGATGGTGTTCGGGGCGATAGCCGGGCAGGCGCCACGACAGATAGCGGTGCAGTGCCACGGCGTACAGGAGAGCCTGCAACGGATAGTGGGCCTCGATCATGGCGCGCGCCATGGCAGCGCGATGGTAGTGCTCGAGGGTGAGCAACTCCCCGGGCGGCACCGGAAGGCGGTTGGTCTTGTAGTCGAGGATCACGAACCTGTCGCGCCCGTCGCCGGTGCGCAGCACGACGTCGATCGACCCGGTGAGGAACCCGGCGAGCTTCTCCCCGGCAATCGGATGCGCGGACAGGTGCCGGGCATAACTCGCCGCGAACGGATCGTCACCGATCAGCGAAGGGTCGGCCAGGGCGGCGGCGACGTCGCCGAGGGTGGCCGCGCCCGCGCCGCTGGGGGCCAGCGTCAGGTCGAAGTCGAGCTCCGAGAGCCGGTCACCGATCGGGTGCCCTGACAGCGAGCGTCCGGCGGTGAGCCGGTCGAGGGGGGTGGCCACCACAGCGGCCAGCCCGGCCGCAAGCTCGTCGCGGGGCACGTCGCGAAGTGGGAACCGGGTGAGCCAGTGGTCGACCAGGTCACCGATGCCGTGGTCGGTTCCCGCCGCCACGGGGTCGAAACCCTCGAGTACGGCGTGGACGAGGGTGCCGAACTCGGTGCCACCCGGCAGGCGGCAGAGGGGCCCGAGCGGCCCGTGCGCAACCGGCCGCACGGCAGGCGGTGCCGCGGAGGAGTCGGCGTCGTCTGGTGCGTCGAGGGCAGGTTCGTCGGTGGTGGGGATGGCGCCCGCCATGGGGGCGACATCGTGGGCCGCGGCGGTGAGACCGGAGTAGGAGGTGCGCCGCCAGGCACGGTCGATGGTGCGCGCGAACGGGCGCACCGACAGGAGAGGCACGGTCGGACGCGGGCGGGTGACGGGTGCCGTGGGGGTGGGGGTCACCGTCACGATGCCGAGCTGCGGGTCGGTGAAGCGGTCGGGGCGCTGGTGGGCGACGGCGGCGGGGGAGACCTCTCCCGGGCACTCGGAGGGCGGTGTCTCTCCCGGCCGGAAGTCTCCGGTGAGCAGCCGGTGCAGCGGTGAGCTGGCGGTGTTCATCCGGGTGGGAGCCCACCAGCAGACGAGCCGTGACCGGGCCCGCGTCAGGGCGACGTAGGTCGTGCGGAGTTCCTCGTCGCGAGACTCGAGGTGGAAGTCGCGCACATGGGTGCGGTGCCCGGCGCCGGAGCCGACGTCGAGCACGCGTCCCCGCCGGGTGGCCACGGGGACCGCTTCCTCGGTGCCGCGTTCGGAGTCGCCCGGGTAGAGATCGGCTGCCTCCGGCACCAGCACCACGGGGAACTCGAGGCCCTTCGCCCGGTGCACCGACATGATCCGCACGGCCGGACGATCGGTTTCGAGTCTGCGGGTGCGGTCGCCGTCATCGCCCCGGCTCGCCTCGGCGACGTGTTCGTCGAGCCATCGTGCCAGCGCCGGGGCACTCAGCCGGTCGCGGATCTGGGCGCCGTTCAGCAGTTCGGCGACGTGCCGCAGGTCGGTGAAGCGCCGCTCGCCGTCGGGCTCGGACAGCACTCGGCCGGCGATGTCGAACCGGTCGAGCAGCAGTTCGAAGGCCGCCGCGATCCCCTGGTCGCGCAGCACCCTCCCGACACCCCGCACCCCGTAGGTGAGCTCGTCGAGGCTGGTGGCGACCTCCCGGCCGGCCGCGGCCCGCGCGTAGTCGTCGAGGCTCCACCCGACGAGGTCGCTCGTCGCGGCCCGGGCCAGGTGCCCCGCCGACGGATCGACGAGGGCGGCGAGCATCATCTGCCAGTCGCGGGCCGCGGGGGAGGTGAAGACGGTGTCGGCTCCGCTGAACACGGCATCGACGCCGACCTCGGCCAGCGCCGATTGCACCTGAAGGCCCCGCTTGTTGCGTCGGACCAGCACGGCGATGTCGCCCGCCGTGAGGCCGCGCCAACCGGCGTCCCCGTCGAACACCTGCCACGACCCGTCGAGGAGCCCGCTGACCTCGGCGCACAGGTCGTCGTCGATCAGTTCCCGGGCCCTGCCCGCCGCCAGCGGACGGTCGGCGTCGAGACAGCGGACCTGCACCGCCGGCCCGGCGTCGTGGCGGTCGCGGCGCAGGGTCGGATGTCCGTCGTGCGGTTCGACCGGCGTCACGACGATCTGCGGATCGCCGAGCGCGGCGCCTCGGAACAGGTCGGCGAGCCCGTGCACGACCCCGGCGTCGCTGCGGTGGTTGACGGGCAGTGTGAACACGGAGTCGGCGGCTGCCACCGCCGCCAGGTAGGCCATGACGTCGGCGTCGCGGAAGGAGTAGATCGCCTGCTTGGGATCGCCGATCAGCACCACGGTGGACCGGCCGACGAAGCCGCGCTCGACGATCGTCCACTGCGACAGATCGGTGTCCTGGAATTCGTCGACCAGGACGAGTGGGAAGCGTCGCGAGAGGACCTCGCGAGCGGGTGGACCGGTGTCCGGGTCGACCAGCGCCGACCGCAGGCGCGACACCATGTCGTCGAAGCCGTAGATCCCCAGTCGACGCTTCCGTCGGTCGAACTCGTCGCGGACGAGCGAG
>JAJXWF010000118.1 GCA_021781735.1 Actinomycetes bacterium | reverse complement strand
CATCGAACCCGACCCCGGTCGAACCCGACCCCGGTCGAACCCGACCCCGTCGAACCCGAAGCCGAGCCCCGTCAGTGTCCCTGGCCGACTGCCCCGAGGGGAAGGGTCAGCTCGAACACCGCTCCCATGCCCGGGCCATCGCTGTGGGCAATGAGGGTGCCGCCGTGGGCCGTCGCGATGCCGCGGGCGATGGTGAGGCCGATCCCGCTGCCCCCGGAGTCACGGGTGCGGGCGGCGTCCCCGCGATAGAAGCGCTCGAATACGTGCGGCAGCTGCCCCGGGGGGATGCCCTCGCCGGTGTCGGTGACCGTGATCCGCACCACGCCGTCGTCCTCGCGGGCGGCGAGCGTCACTGTTCCGCCGGCCGGCGTATGGCGGAGCGCGTTGGTGAGCAGGTTGCCGAGCACCTGCTCCAGTCGTTCCTGGTCAGCCTCCAGTCGCGGGCGGGCCGGCCGGCGTCCGGCGCTTCGCACGGGCTCGACGATGAGGCGGACACCCTTGTCGGCGTAGCCGGGGCGGGCCGAGGCGGCGGCGGCGTCCAGGAGTTCGGCTGGGTCGAGCGGCCCGCGGTGCAACTCGATGCGGTGCTCCTCCGCCCGCGAAACCATCGCCATGTCGTCGGCCAACCGAGATAGCCGGGTGGTGCTGGCGCGCAGCACCCGCGAGGTGTCGGCGTCCCAGGTGGCGACACCGTCGTCGAGCGCGTCGAGGTAGGCGGTGGTCGTGGCCAGTGGGGTGCGCAGTTCGTGGGCGAGATCGGCCAGCAGCCGTCGGCGGGTCACCTCGGTGGTCTGCAACCGGTGGGCGGCGTCGTTGAGCGACGTCGCGAGCACGTCGAACTCCGGGCCGGCGTCGAGCGTCGGGATCCGCACGTCATAGTCGCCCTGGGACAAGCGGCCGGCGGCCTCCGCCAGCACCGTGAGGGGCGCGGTGAGCCGGGTGGTGACGTACCACGTCACGCCGACCGCCGCGACCGCGGCGATGAACAACGCCGCCAGCAGGGTCAGGGTGGTCGCGCTCGCGTAGGCGCGTTCGATGTGCACGAGTTCGCCCGACGTGACGGTCTGTCCCGCCGCGAGCAGGTGGTAGTGGAAGAGTGGGGGGCCGACGATCTGGGCAACGAGCGCTGCCGTGAGGATCCCCGCGACCAGCACCAGCCCCTGGGCGACCATCAGCCGCACGGCGAGTGACCACGACCGGCGCCCACGCAGCCTCGGCGTCACGGCCTGACCATCCGATAGCCGACGCCCCGCACGGTGTCGATGTAGCGGGGCTCGGCGGGGTCGTCGCCGATCTTGGCGCGCACGTGGGCGACGTGGACGTCGACGACGTGTTCGTCGCCGATCCACCCGGGGTCCCACACCTCGTCGAGGATCCGGCGCCGACTGAACGCCACCTTCGGCGACGACGCGAGCAGCGCGAGGATGTCGAACTCGGTGCGGGTGAGGTCGACGGGCTCCCCTGCGCGGGTCACCCGGCGTCCGTCGAGGTCGACCACGAGGTCACCGAACTCGCGCGGCTCCTCCCCGGAATCCTCGACCGCACCCACCGGACGCCGCGGGCGCCGCAGCACCGCCTGGACCCGGGCGACGAGCTCGCGAGGACTGAACGGCTTCGTGATGTAGTCATCGGCCCCGACGGACAGGCCGATGATCCGGTCGATCTCGTCGCTGCGGGCCGTGACCATCAGCACGTAGCAGTCGGTGAACGTGCGCAACTGCCGGCACACCTCGACGCCGTCGACACCCGGCAACCCGAGGTCCAGCAGGACGACGTCGGGGTCGAGGTCCCGCGCCCGGTTGAGCGCCTCGGTGCCGGTGAACGCGATCTCCGAGCGGTATCCCGCATGGGTCATGTAGGTGGCCACCATGCGGGCCAGGTCGGGTTCATCCTCGACGACCAGCACCGTGCCCGCCCACGTCGCCGGTGCAGAGGTCGGATTGTCCATGCACCCATCTTCGCGACTCCGTCCTGCCTGCACGACCCCCCGACAACCGCGGCGCCGATCTTGACCAGGTCTTAACCCTTCGTACTGGCCTGCGGACATCCGCACGCCGTAGCGTCGTCACCGTGATGGGATGGGGCTCCGCGGGCATGGGCTGGACCATGGGCCTGGTCGCGCTGCTCGGCGTCGTGGCGTTCTGGGTCGCCGTGGTGCTGATCGTCCGCGCCCTGTTCTCCTCCAAACCCAGCGAGCACCGCCCGCTCGACCCCCTCACCCTGCTGGAACACCGGTACGTGAGGGGTGAGATCGGCCGCGACGAGTTCATCCGGATGCGGCAGGATCTCCTGAACGATCGACGACCCGAATGAGGGAAAGATGGCATCACCGTCCGCCCGCGAGAAGATCGAGGCGATGCGCCGGGCCGAGGCCCACCGTGCCCGCAGGCAACGGGCGGTGCTCATCGGCACCGGCGCGGTGGCGGTTCTGCTCATCGCGGCGGTCGTCATCTGGGCGATCACCAGGGGACGTGCCGCGTCGAGCGCGATGACCGGGCTGGTCACCTACCAGAACCTGTCCCGGAACCACGTCGAGGGGCCGGTCACCTACGCCCAGACTCCGCCGGTCGGCGGCGAACACGCGCCGGTGTGGCTGAACTGCGGCATCTACGACCAGCCAGTTCCCAACGAGAACGCCGTGCACTCCCTGGAACACGGGGCGGTCTGGATCACCTACCGTCCCGACCTTCCGGCCGACCAGGTGACGGTGCTGCGTGACGACGTTCGCAACCAGACCTACGGGCTGCTCAGCCCTTACCCCGGCCTGCCGTCGCCCGTGGTGGCGACCGTGTGGGGCGTCCAACTCAAGCTGCAGAACGCGAACGACCCCCGGCTCAGGAACTTCATCGCTGAGTACGCCGACGCGGGCAAGGCGCCCGAACCCCACGGAGAATGCACCGGAGGCGTGGGGACCCCGATCGGCTGAGCCGACAGGGGACGCCGCTCGACTGGGGGCGGTGTGGGGCCGGTTGGCCGGGAACCGCACCGCCCTCAGGGCACCTCGGTCAGCCGCGGCCGTAGGGCAGTTCGGGGCGCATCGCGGCGATCTCGAGGAGCCGGTTGTACTTGGCCACCCTCTCACCGCGGGCGGGTGCGCCGGTCTTGATCTGCCCGCAGCCGGTGGCCACGACGAGGTCGGCGATGAACGTGTCGGGTGTTTCGCCGGAGCGGTGGGACACGAACTGGCCGTAGCCGGCGTCCGCGCAGACGTTCATCGCCTCGATCGTCTCGGTGACGGTGCCGATCTGGTTGAGCTTGATCAGCGCGGCGTTGGCGATGCCGTCGTCGATGGCTTGGGTGATGATCTTCGGGTTGGTGCAGAAGTTGTCGTCACCGACGAGTTGCAGGTGAGCGCCGAGTTCGGTGGTGAGCTTCTGCCATCCGTCGTGGTCGTCCTCGCCGAGGCCGTCCTCGAGCGACCAGACCGGGTATTGCGCGATGATCGCCCGGTAGCGCTCGATCATCTCGTCGCTGCTCAGGGATGCACCGTTGACCTTGTAGCTGCCGTCGGCCTGGCGGAACTCGGAGGCGGCCGGGTCGAGCGCGATGCCGACGCCGGTGGTCCCGGGCTCGTAGCCGGCGTCGGTGATGGCCTCGACGATGGTGGCGAGCACCTCTTCGGGTTCGCCCAGGTTCGGCGCGAAGCCGCCCTCGTCACCGAGGCCGGTCGGGTGTCCATGTGATGCGAGGCGCTTACGCAGCGCGCCGTAGACATCGGCGCCCATCCGCACCGCCTCCGCCATCGAGTTGGCGCCGAGCGGGCAGATCATGAATTCCTGGAAGTCGAGCGCGTTGGCGGCGTGCGCGCCGCCGTTGAGCACGTTGAAGCACGGCACCGGCATGCGTCGGCCCTGCCCACGCACCCCGGGAAGCCACTCGAACAGTTCGGCACCCTCGTCCGCCGCGGCCGCCCGGGCGAACGCCATCGACACTCCGAGGATCGCGTTCGCGCCGAGTCGGCCCTTGTTCTCGGTGCCGTCGAGGTCGATGAGCATCCGGTCGAGCTGCCCGAGCGAGTCGACGCGGCGTCCGACAACGGCCTTGGCGATCTCGCCGGTCACATGGTCGACCGCCTTCAACACGCCGAGGCCTCCGTAGCGTGCCTTGTCGCCATCGCGCAGTTCGACCGCCTCGCGGGTGCCGGTGGACGCACCGGAAGGCACCTGCGCCTGCGCGATGATTCCGTTGGTGAGGGTGAGCGTCACCGACACGGTAGGACGCCCGCGCGAATCG
Organism: Actinomycetes bacterium; assembly: GCA_021781735.1. Classification (GTDB taxonomy): domain Bacteria; phylum Actinomycetota; class Actinomycetes; order Propionibacteriales; family Propionibacteriaceae; genus JAJYQH01. The sequence goes on along the minus strand of JAJXWF010000118.1, from coordinate 5,319 downwards.
AGGATCTCGAGGGCGGACAGGGAGCGGATGATGAAGGCCATGGCGCATCTCCTCAACAGGGATTGAAACGCGCGAGGCAGACACGATGCTCCACACCCGCACGCTCGGTTCGGGGTAGGAGCCATCAGCCGTACCGGCGGTTCGCACCGATATCCCGGTGCCGGCGGGGTCCATCGCCGGTTTTTATCGTAGACCGGGCGACCGGGGCTCCACGGTGGGAGCCCCCACACGACCGACGCACCGACGCGCCCGGGGGACGAGACACCTGCCGCCTCCGGGACGTCGACGACCCGATGCAGGGCAGCGTCCGCGAGAGCGACGAGACACCGGCCGTTTCCCGGTCGTGAACACCGGTCCCCGAGGCGTCCACCAGCGATGCCCACGCGGACGCACGACCCGGCAAACCAGACCACCCGGCTCCGCCCGGGACGCCCGACCGCATCCCCGAACCCCGGGTCACGCGGTGGACACGCGTTGCCAACCCCTGAACCCCTGGCTAGATTCGGGTTCGGCGATGGATCCCGCCGAGCCGCGACCGCGGCTGAACCGCCCGTGGCTGATGGTTCCTGGACACCGCACTGAGCGCCCAGTGGCGCGCACCGCCGACGCACCAGGAGCAGCCCGTGACCATTCCCTCCGCAGCCCCCGCGGGCTGCCGCCCCCTGCAAGGCTGAACCCATGGCATCGACCCCTCCGCAACCGGCCGTCCACCGCATCGTCCCGTTCGCGGGACATCCACTCGTCGTGGGGGTCGTCCCGAACGGCTCCGATCTCGTCGTGCACACGGCGCTCGAGTGGGCCAACGCGCTCGAGGTCGAGATCTACTTCGCCTATGTCGACACCTCTCGAATCGTCATCACCGAGCACCCCGACGGCACCGTCGACCACATCAGCGTCGATCCCGACATCCTCGACGACGCGTGGCGCGACTGGGAACTCGCACTGCACGACTGGCTGACGCGGCTGTGCGCCGACCAGCCCGTCGCCTGGCACGTGCGCTACCTCGCCGGACGCCCCGACCGGGCACTCACCCACCTGGCCCGCACGGTCGACGCGTCCGCGTTCGTCATCGGCGCTCACGGCGTCCGCTCCCGCTGGCGCGCCGACGAGTTCCTCAACCAATCGATCGGGATCCGGCTGAGCCACCACCAGCACCGGCCGGTGCTCACCGTGCCGCTCGCGGTCGTCGACTGGAAGGCCAAGACCCCATGGCAGTGACCCGCTGGGAGACCACCCGGCTGCCCCCGGGACTGTGGGTGTTCGGCGGGGGCTGCCTCGGCACCCTCGCTCGCGCCGCCCTGTCGGCTGCAATACCCGACCCGGGTGTCGGCGTCCCGACAACGACTCTGGCGATCAACCTCAGCGGGGCGCTCGTCCTCGGCTGGCTGTTGCGGACGCTGGCCCTCACCGGATCCGACCGCGGGACGCGGCGGGTGCTCCGCCTCGGCGTCGGCACCGGCGTCCTCGGCGGCTACACCACCTTCAGCACCTTCGACGTGCAGAGCATCACCCTGGCGTTGCACCACCACGTGGCCGTCGCGGCGATCTACCTCGTGGTCAGCCTGATCGGCGGGTTCGCCGCCGCGTGGGCGGGCACCGCACTCGCCCACCGCACCGTCGGGAGCGGCCGATGACCTGGGTCGCGCTCTCGCTCGCGGGTGGGCTCGGCGCGTGGCTGCGCTTCACCACCGACACGCACATCCGCCGCCGCTACCACGGACCCGTGCCGATCGGGACCCTGACCATCAACCTCCTCGGTTCGTTCCTGCTCGCCCTGCTCACCGGCATCCTCATCAGTCACCCGTCGACACCCCTCAAGGCGATCGTCGGCACCGGACTGCTCGGCGGATTCACGACGTTCAGCACGGCAACCGTCGAGCTGGTCAACCTCGCCGAGGCCGAGGAGCCCTGGGCGGCCGTGATGCTCGGCGGCGCGATGATCATCGGCGGTCTCATCGTCGGCGCCGTCGGGCTGCTCATCGGCATGCACCTGTGAGGCTGGGGCATCACGCCCGGGCGACCGGGCACCCCCACGTCGAAGGGAGTCCCGTGACCGACCCGACAGCACACCCGACCCGCGCCGTTCGGCGGGTGCCGGCGTCCATGACCGCGGCCTACATCACCCAGCCGGGCCCCGCAAGCAGTATCCGGATCGGTGAGCTACCGACGCCCGAGCCCGGCCCCACGGACGTGCTCGTGCGCACGGTCGCGCTGGCGGTCAACCACGTCGACACGTTCGTGCGGGCAGGCTCCTACCGGACGCCCATGCCCTCGCCGTTCGTCATCGGGCGCGACCTGGTGGGCGAGGTGGTCGAGGTGGGCTCCGGCGTCGCCGGCTTCGAAATCGGCGACATGGCGTGGAGCAACAGCCTCGGTCACGCCGGGCGCCAGGGATCCTTCGCCGAGTACTCCCTCGTGGACGCCGGCCGGCTCTACCACTTGCCCGGCGGGGTCGACCCTGACCTCGCCGTGAGCGTGGTTCACACCGCCGCGACCGCCCACCTCGCGCTGTTCCGCGAGGGCGGCCTCCGGCTCGCCGAGACCGTGCTCGTGTCGGGCGCGGGAGGGGGCGTCGGCGGTGCGGTGGTTCAACTGGCCCATCTCGCAGGCGCCCGGGTCATCGCCACGGCGTCCGCCCGGGACACCGAGTGGTGTCGCGACCTCGGCGCCGACGTGGTCATCGACCACCGAGACCCCTCGGCGTCGGACAGGATCCGCCGCGCCGCCCCGGGTGGGGTCGACGTGCACATCGACACGTCGGGCCACCACGACCTCGAGACCACGGTCGGCCTCATGGCGCGAGGTGGGCGGATCATCGTCCTGGCCGGCCGCGGCGAGAACCCCACCGTGCCGATCGGCGCGCTGTACACCGGCGACCGCAGCATCCGAGGGTTCGTCATCAGCAACGCGCCGGCCACCGACCTCGCCACCGCCGCGCGAAGCATCAACGCCCTGCTCGCGCGCGGACGCTTGCGGAGTCGGATCGCACTCACGCTGGCTCTCGGGGACGCCGCCCGAGCGCACGAGCTGCTGGAACACCCCGATCCCGACCGGCAACCCGGACGCATCCTCGTCCACCCCTGACACCGACGCCGTCCGGTCCGGTCACGGCCGGCCCATCCGGTGGCCGATCCGGCGCGACGACCGGGTGAGCGGCATCGTCCGCGAACGCCGCGGATGCCCGCGCCGCCGCCGCCTACACTGGGGCGAACCCCGGGAGGAAACCCATGGACCCGTCGATGTCGCACATGTCAAGCGCCCGCTGGATGTGGATGCCGACCGAGCCCCCCACGATCATGCGGATGCTTGCCTGGCACCCCCAGCCGGTGCCCGTGCTGCTCGTCCTGACCCTGCTCGGCACCGTCTTGTACCTGTGGGGCGTGATCCGGCTCCGGAGGAACGGACATCCCTGGTCGTTGGCCTACACCGGCTCGTTTCTCGGGGGCGTCGCGACCCTGGTGGCATTCTCCGCGACCGGCCTCAACGGGTACGCCATGTCGCTGTTCAGCGTGCACATGGTGCAGCACATGGTGCTGACGATGGCGACGCCGATCCTGCTGCTGATGGGGCGTCCTGTGACTCTGGCGCTGCGGGCCCTCCCGAGCGCGTCACGGACGCGGCGGGTCGTCGTGTGGATGCTCCACAGCAGGCTGGCCAAGATCCTCACCTCGATCTGGTTCACCCTGCCGATGTTCGTGTTCACCCTGTACGGCCTGTACTTCGTCGCGCCGCTGTTCGACGCGCTGATGAACAACTGGGCGGGCCACGAGTTCATGCTGCTGCACTTCGTGCTGACAGGCCTGTTCCTGTTCTGGCCGATGCTCGGGCTCGACCCGAGCCCGCACCCGCAGCCCGCACCGCTGCGGTTCGTGGAATCGCTGCTGCCGATGCCGTTCCACGCGTTCTTCGGCGTCACAGTCATGGGCGCCACCGACCTGCTCGTCAAGACCTTCGCCCATCCGCCGATGAGCTGGCACGTCTCGCCGGTGGCCGACCAGCAACTGGGAGGGGGGCTGGCATGGGGGTTCGCGGAGATCCCGAGCCTCGCACTCACGTTGCTGCTCGGCGTCCTCTGGGCCCGGGAGAGCCATCGGGAGGCCCGTCGCATCGACCGCTCGGAGGCGCGCACCGACGACAGCCGGCTCGCCGCATACAACGCCATGCTCGCCACCCTCAGCGCCCAGGACGAGCAGGCCGGACGCTGAGGACCGGCCGGGCCGGACGGGGTCCGGCACGTGCCAGAATCGACGGGTGACCCTGCCCACCCTGCATGACCCCACCCGCCGCGGCTTCGCCTCCGACAACTACTCCGGTGTCCACCCGGAGATCCTGGACGCCCTCGCGGCCGCCAACGGCGGTCACCAGTCGAGCTACGGCAACGACGCCTACACCGCGCGGCTGCAGGATGTCGCCAAACACCACTTCGGCGATCGGGCCGAGGCTTTCCCGGTGTTCAACGGAACCGGCGCGAACGTCATGGCGCTGCAGGCGGTGCTGCCCCGGTGGGGCGCGGTCGTGTGCGCGACCAGCGCGCACATCCACACCGACGAGGGGGGCGCGCCCGAGAAGGTGGCCGGGCTGAAGCTCTACCCGGTGAGGACCACCGACGGGAAGCTCACGCCCGAGCTGCTCGACACCGAGGCCTTCGGCTACGGCTTCGAACATCGGGCCCAGCCGCTCGCCCTGTCGATCACCCAGTCGACCGAGCTCGGCACCCTGTACACGCTGGACGAGCTGCGCGCCCTCACCGACCGGGCCCACTCCCACGGCATGGCCGTGCACGTGGACGGGTCACGCCTGGCCAACGCGGCCACAGCCCTCGGGGTCGGCCTGGGCGAGATCACCACCCATGTCGGCGTCGACATCCTCAGTCTCGGTGCGACGAAGAACGGCGCGATGGGCGCCGAGGCGGTCGTGGTGCTCAACCCCGACCTTGCCCCCGGCCTGCTGTTCCTGCGCAAGAGTCTCATGCAGCTGGCGAGCAAGATGCGCTTCATCTCGGCCCAACTCGTCACCATGTACGAGGGCGACCTGTGGCTGCGCAACGCCCGGCACTCCAACGCGATGGCATCGCGGCTGCGGGCCGCGCTCGACAGCGTCCGGGGGGTCGAGTTCTCCCAGCCCACCCAGGTGAACGGCCTGTTCGTCCGGCTCCCCGACGGCGTCGCGGACGCCGTCCGCGACCGGTTCTTCTTCTACGACTGGGACGCCACCGTCAACGAGGTGCGCTGGATGTGCTCGTACGACACCACCGAGGACGACATCGACGAGTTCGCCCGGCTGGTCACCGACGCCTGCGAACGGGCCTAGTACTACAGC
>JAJXWF010000117.1 GCA_021781735.1 Actinomycetes bacterium | reverse complement strand
CCTTGTTGGACCGGCGGACACCACGCCGCCCGGACCGGTGTCCAACCTTCAGGCCACCCCGGGCTCCGGGAGCGTGGCGTTGTCGTGGACGAACCCCACGTCCAGCGACTTCGCCGGGGTGAGCATTCGCCGCGCCGTCGGGACGACGGCCCCGTCATCGCCCACCGACGGCACCTCCGTCATGATGACCACCACCGGGACGACCAGTTACACCGACAACTCCGTGAACTCGGGCACCACCTACACCTATGCCCTGTTCGCGTTCGACAATTCGTACAACTATTCCTCCGCTGTCACCACGACGACCACGACTCCGGCCGTGCCGTTCACGGTGACCACGACCCCGTCGATCGACAACTCGACCCGTCAGGGGGCCCTCGACGCCTATTACGACTACTACCTGCCGGCCATCGCGGTGCCGTCGGGGTCCACGGCGAACGTGAGCACCTGCGACCCCGGCACGACGTCGGTCGATGCCCAGAACGCGACGCTCACCACCGAGAACTACTTCCGCTCGATGCTGGGCCTCAACCCGGTGGTCATGAGCAGCAGCTGGTCGTCGGGTGATCAGTCGGCGGCGCTCATGATGTACGCCAACGGCACCATCACCCACTACCCGCCGACGACGTGGGCCTGCTACACGAGCGCGGGGGCTGACGCCGCGTCCAAGAGCAACCTCGCCCTGGCCACTCCGGAAATGAGCCCCGGGGACGCGGTCGCGGCCTACATCGACGACCACGGCAACGAGTCCGACCTCGGCCATCGGCGGTGGATGATCGATCCCGGCCTCACCCAGATCGGGTTCGGTCAGGTCGACGGGTCCAAGGGCAGCTTCAACGCCATCCAGGTGACCACCGGCTACCTGACCGGTGCCCCGGCGGGCAGCCCCGCCTACGTCCCCTGGCCGGCCGCCGGGTATGTTCCCGAGGCGCTGGAACCGATCAAGAACACCTGGTCGGTGTCGGCGTCCGACCTGGCGGTCGACATGTCGACGGCCACCGTCTCGGTGACGAGCGGGGGCTCCCCGGTGTCGGTGACCATCACCCACCTGCCCAACGGGTACGGGAAGCCGACGGTCGAGTTCACCCTGTCCAGCGGGTACACCGGGACCGCGGACAAGGCGTACACCGTCACGGTCAGTGGGATGACGAAGAACGGCAGCACCCTCCCGCCGTTCAGCTACACCACCATCCTGTTCGATCAGGGCTGAGCGCCCACAGTGTTCAGGGGCCGGGCCCGCGGGACACCCCGCGGGCCCGGCCCCCGGCGTTCGCCCGGACGCCGGCGGGGTCAGTCTCCATCCAGTTCCGGAGGAAGGTTCCCGTCGTGCAGCACCCGCAGTGACATGACTGCGCGGGTGAGGCACACGTAGAGCCGGCGAAGCCCGGTCGCGCGGTCGGGTTCGGCGGCCACGATGCCGGTGGGGTCGACCAGGACCACGTGGTCGAACTCCAGGCCCTTCGCCAGGCTCGCCGGCACGAGGTCGAGCCGGTGAGTAGCGCGCACGTCGTCGCCGACGTGGTGGTGCTCCAGCCCCGCGCGATCGAGGGCCCCCGCGACGGCGGCGAGGTGAGCGTCGGGCACGATGAGGCCGAGTGTGCCCTCGGCCACGAGGGCGTCTCGACAGGCGTCGGCGACGGCGTCGGTGATCGCCTGGGCGTGCCGGATCGTCAGCATGCCCCTGTCGGCGCGGATCGCCCGGGGCGGTGTCAGCCCGGGCGCGATGTGCGGCAGGAGACGGGCGGCGTAGTCCAGTACCTCACCCGGCACCCGGAAGCCCTCGACCAGTTCATGGAGCCCGGCATCGGGATGGCCGACGTGGCCGAGGGCCGCGCTCCAGTCGCTGGTGGCCCAGGGGGTCGTGGCCTGTGCGAGGTCACCGAGCAGGGTCACCGAGCCCGTGCTGGCGCGGCGTCCGACGGCGCGCAGTTGCATCGCCGACAGGTCCTGCGCCTCGTCGACGATGACGTGGCCGAGACTGCCGGTGCGCTCGAGCAGGTCGGACACTTCGTCGACGAGCACGAGGTCGGCCAGTGACCAGCGCGTCGACCCGGGGTTCCGCGCCCGGGCGCCGGACTGGAGCAGGCGCTGCTCGTCGGCGTCCAGAACGCCGTCGGCGTGCGTCGCGAGGAACCCGGGGTCGGTGAGCAGCCGGTGTACCAGCTTCACCGGGTCGAGACGGGGCCAGCACCGTGCGGTGGCCTCGCGGACGGTGGCCGAGCGGGCGACCCGGGACTGCACCCGGTCATCGGTGGTCTCGCCCGCCGCCTCCATCCGGATCAGCACCTGGTGGGCCAGGCGTTGCGGGAGCAGTTGGCGGCCGGCCTCGTACCGGACGCCGCGGTCGACGAGGCCGGCCACCGCCGAGGCCACCTCCGGGATCGGGACCCGCCACTGGCGGTGCCCGATCGGCACGACCAGCATCCCGGTCGGCGTGGCGAGATGTCCCCACACGGCCCGTCGGCACACTTCGGCCAGACGGGCATCACCCTTGAGCACGGCCACCCCGGCCGGGTCGTCTCGCCGGATGGCGAGCCCACTCGACCGGGCGACGAGAGAGCCGATCGTGTCGTGCCCGGCGTCGATCTCACCGAGGGCGGGCAGCACGTCGGCGATGTAGGAGAGGAACGACTCGTTGGGGCCGATGACCAGGACGCCGGCACGCGACAGCTGCTCCCGGAACGCATACAGCAGCCAGGCGGCCCGGTGCAGGCCCACTGCGGTCTTGCCGGTTCCCGGCGCCCCCTGGATCGCCAGCGAGGTGGCCAGGTCGGTCCGCACGAGCACGTCCTGGTCGGGCTGGATGGTCGCGACGATGTCGCGCATCGGCCCGGTGCGGGGACGTTCGATCTCGGCGCGCAGGAGGTCGGAGACGGGGCCGTCGGAGGCGTCCGCGCCGATCAACGGCTCATCCTCGAAGGCGGTCAGCTCGCCGTGCTGGAAGCCGAATCGGCGCCGCAGTGAGCATCCCATCGGATCGGACGGTCGGGCACGGTAGAACGGCAGGCTCATCGGTGCCCGCCAGTCCATCACGAGCGGCTCGCCCCCGGCCTCGCTCGCGACGTGCCGGCGTCCGATGTGGAACACCTCGTCGGCCTGCGCCCCAAGCATCTCGGCGTATTCGATCCGGCCGAAGAACAGCGGGATGTCGGGGTCGAGTTCGAGTTCGGCCATCCGCCGGTGCAGCATCTGCTTGAGGTACTGGGTGCTCACCGAGTTCCCGCCGACGGCGTCGCGCCAGTCGGCCGACTCGGCCCGCATCCGCTGCAGCGCGGCCCGGGAGGCCGCGAGGTGGGCACGTTCGGCGTCGAGGATTTCGGTGGTGTCTGCAGGCATGGTTCACTCCAGGCGCGGGGCTGGGATCGGAAGCGGCCGACGAGTGGGCCCGGCGGCGGACCATCCATCGCGGCGCGGGATGGCTCTGGAGACGAGTTCCGATGGTACCCCCGGCACAGGCTGTTGGCGTGTCGGAATCCGTGACCAGCCGAGGATGGACGCCCGCGGCCGAGGAACACCTCGTGCGGCTGGCCGGCGTGGCCCGCGACACCTACCGGTGGCTCCGGCTGGGACTGCTGGCGGCTCTGGCCATGGTGCTGCTGAGCGGGCTCATCGAGTGGTGGCGTGTGCCCGGTCACTGCGTCGCCGGATCGCTCAGCGAGTATTACTGGACGCCGGTGCGCCCGCTGCCCGTGGGTGGCCTGCTGGCGCTGGCGCTGGGACTGATCGCCGTCCGCGGCAGCCCCGCCGCCGAGGACATCGCGGTCAACCTCGCCGGGCTGCTGCTGCCCGTCGTCGCGGTCGTGCCCGTGCGCCCCTCGACCGGCTGCAGTTCCGTGCCGGAACCGATCCCCGCGATCACCGCGGCCGTCGACAACAACATCCGGGCATCGCTGGTGGTTGGCGTGGTCGGTGTGGTCGGGGACGCGGTCACGATGGTGCGCGGGCGGGTGCGGCGCCGGTCCAGCTGAATCGAGTGGGGGCTGGTCGCGGGGGCGGTGGCCGGGTTCTCCCTGTGGTGCCTGCTGGCCCCGGCGACGATCGAGCCGGGAGCGCACTATGTCGCCGCGGTCGGCGCGTTCGGCTGCCTGGCGGCGGTGGTGCTGCTCAACGCCCGGGCACACGCCCCGGGCGGGGTTGACCCGGCTCTACGGAGGGTTGGTCCTGATCGTGGCCGTCGCCGTGCTGATGCAACTCCTCCATGACCCGGTGCCGGGTTTTCCGTGGACGCTGCTCGCCACTGAGGCTCTGCTCGTGGGGGCGTTCGCCGTGTTCTGGCTGGCCCAGACGCTCGAACTGTGGGACGCGGGCGTCCGACCGGCCAGCGGGGCCGTCACGCTAGGTCGAGTGCCTGCGGCAGGTCGTCGGCGTCGATGATGCGGTAGGAGTAGCCCTGTTCGGCGAGGAAGCGCTGCCGGTGCGCGGCGAAGTCGGCATCGATCGTGTCACGGGCCACCACCGCGTAGAACCGGGCGGTGCGCCCGTCGCTCTTGGGTCGCATGAGCCGGCCGAGACGCTGTGCCTCCTCCTGGCGCGACCCGAACGAGCCCGACACCTGGATCGCCACCTCAGCCGACGGCAGGTCGATCGAGAAGTTCGCCACCTTGCTCACCACCAGCAGGTCGATCTCGCCGGCTCGGAACTGCCCGTACAGCTGTTCGCGTTGCCTGGTGGTCGTCGACCCGGTGATGATCGGGCAACCCAGCCGGTCGGCGAGATCCTCGAGCTGATCGACGAACTGGCCGATGACCAGGGTGGGGCGTCCGCGATGACGGTTTACGAGTTCGACGACCGTGCGGGTCTTCGTCTCCGCGGACGCCGCCAACCGGTAGCGCACCTCCGCCTCCGCGACGGCGTAGGCCATCCGCTCGCCGTCGTCGAGGCTGACGCGCACCTCGACGCAGTCGGCCGGGGCGATCCAGCCCTGTGATTCCATGTCCTTCCACGGCGCGTCGTAGCGCTTGGGGCCGATCAGGGAGAACACGTCGCCCTCCCGGCCGTCCTCCCGCACCAGCGTGGCGGTGAGTCCGAGCCGCCGGCGGGCCTGCAGGTCGGCGGTTTGGCGGAAGACCGGGGCGGGCAGCAGATGCACCTCGTCGTAGATGATCAGTCCCCAGTCACGGGCGTTGAACAGCTCCAGGTGGGGTTGCACGCCCTTGCGGCGGGTCGTGAGCACCTGGTAGGTGGCCACGGTGACGGGCCGGACGTCCTTGCGGGATCCGGAGTATTCGCCGATCTGGTCGTCGGTGAGGTCGGTGCGGCGCAGCAGTTCGTCGCGCCACTGCCGTGCCGAGACCGTGTTGGTGCACAGGATCAGCGTCGTGCTCCCGGCGAGCGCCATGGCCGCGGCGCCGACGACGGTCTTGCCCGCCCCGCAGGGCAGCACGACGACGCCTGAACCGCCGTGCCAGAACGATTCGGCGGCCTGGCGCTGATAGTCGCGCAGCTGCCAGCCCTGTTCGACGAGCCCGATCGCGTGCTTCTCGCCGTCGACGTAACCGGCGAGATCCTCCGCGGGCCAGCCCAGTTTGAGCAGCACCTGCTTGAGGTGGCCCCGCTCGCTGGGGTGCACCGCGACCGTGTCGGCGTCGATCCGGGCGCCGAGCAGTCCCTTGACGGGCGCGCTGCGGGTGACCTCGGCGAGCACTGCGGCGTCGGTGCTGATGAGCACCAGCCCGTGCACGGGATGCTTCTCGAGTCGGAGTCGTCCGTACCGGGTCATCGTGTCGGCGATGTCGACGAGCAGCCCCGACGGCACCGGGTACTTCGACCACGTGAGCAGGGCGTCGACGACCTGTTCCGCGTCGTGTCCTGCGGCTCGGGCGTTCCACAGCCCGAGCGGGGTCAACCGGTAGGTGTGGATGTGTTCGGGTGCCCGCTCGAGTTCGGCGAAGGGAGCGATGGCGATCCGGCAGGCGTTGGCGTCCGGATGGTCGATCTCGAGCAGGAGGGTGCGGTCGGACTGGACGATCAACGGGCCGGCGGGCATTCGACCAGTATCCCCCAGGGGCAACCCGCAACCGAACGCTCGCGACGTGCTACAGGACGGCGCTCGCCGATGCGGTGGGTGTCGTCGAGGGGCTGGGGGCGATGGAATCGCTGGTCGTGGAGGGACCGCAGGTGGGGGTGGCCGACGCGGTGGGGGTGGCCGACGCGGTGGGGGTGGCGGATGCGGTCGGGGCGGCCGAGGCGCTGGGGATTTGGGACGGACCGCAGGTGGGGGTGCCGGAGGCGCTGGGAGTGGCGGACGCGGTGGGCGTGATCGATGGTGCGGGGTCTGCGGATGCGCTGGGCGTCGTGACGCTCGAGCTCGGGGAGGCCGGCTCGGATGGTGTGGGGGCGCTCGAGGTCGGGCCGGCGGTGGACGTCGGGTTGGTGGTTGCCGGCTCGGGGGGTGGGACGACGTACAGGGCGCTCCAGGGCCCGTAGTTGCCGTCGACGTCGACCGCGGCGACCTGAATGAGGATCGGGTTCCGGTCGGCCAGCCACCCGAGGGTGGCCCGGGTCCCTCCCGTCGTGTCGCCGAGGAAGCCGTTCATGAGCACCCGGTAGTTCTGGATGCCGGTGTTGTCGACGGCCGGATCCCACGCGACGGTGAAACTCGACATCGTGTTCGACTCCAAGCGCAACGAACCGACCGACGACGGGGCCCCATGCGAGGCCCCGCCCCAGGGCCACGAGCCGTCGGATGCGGACACTGTCGTGGCCGGGATGGCCGTTGTCGCGGGCGACGTCAACGCCGCGGCGGGGATCGGATCGGTGGGGGCCGTGGCGGTGGGGGCCAGCACCGAGGGGACGTCGGACGGCCCCGCGGCGCGGGACCCGCCGCCGAGGTACAGGTAGGCGATCACGAACGCCGCGACCCCGACCGCGACGAAACTCGCCGCGATGAGCGCACGCTGGGCGGTCGTCGTCGCCATGACAAAATCCTACGTGCGGACGAGCCTGGTGGGCGGCTCGACGGGCCGACGCCCCTCGCCCCGGTGGGCGTCGCGTCGGGTCAGCCGACCGGACGGGTGCGCCGGGACGGACGCGACAGGCGCACCGCCACGATCCGGGACAGGGGCACCGTGATCGCCGGCGCGGCCCGCTGCTGCAGCCGGACACTGCCCGACATGATTCCCATCACCCGGGCCACCGACGTGGCCGGAGAGCCGTCGTCGAGCACGCGCTCGACCTCGAACCAGGTGTCGTCGCCCTGGTGCGCGGTGAGCAGGTCGACGATGCGCCGGCCCGATGCCGCGAGCACCTCGGGGTCTTCCCGGCGCACGAGGTCCTCGGCCAGGCGGTGCAGGTCGAGGAGGGGACCCCGATCCGACACCGGCACCGGGGCCACGCGGGCCCTGCGGCTGGTCGGTGCGACGGCGGGCTCGCCGCTGGCGTCCCGGGCGATGGGTGCGTGCCCGAGTTGACGCAGCATCGCGACGACGTCCTCGGGTTCGGCGATCGAGCCCAGCACCCCACCGGCGAGTCGCCGCAGCCCGAGCGGGCGGGCGTGCGCATCGTTGAGCAGGGCCTCGGCCACGACCGGGTCGTCGACCGTGATCACCGACGACACGGCCGACACCTGCACCGCTCCGTGCCTGCGGGCGACGTCGTCGACGAGGTACGCGAGGGGTTGGGGCAATCCGGTGTCGGAGTGCCGGGTGATCCACTCCCGGATGCTCTCGGCGTTCCAGCCCGCGTCGAGCGCCCGACGGACGCTGTCGGCGGTGAACCGGTGCACTCCGGCGCCGCCGACCGACTCCCGGTCGGCGAGGACGCCGAGGGTGCTGGCCACCTCGCGGGTCAGGGGCCCGGGGGAGACCGCGGTGAGGTCCCCCTGGATGATGACCCGCTCGACGTGGGCGGGGAAGTCCGGCTCGTGGTCGGGATCGGCGAGGGCGCTGCGGCGTCCGAGCGCCACGAATCCCAGCAGGCTGAGTTCCCGCAGCACCTGGTCGATTCTCCTGGGCAGGTCTTCGGTGTCCCAGAGGGGCCGCAGCCAGGCCACCCGGGCGGTGAGCAACTCACCGGTCACCGTGACGCCGGCGGGCGCGGCGCGCAACTCGTCGAGGAGCAGCGTCCGCATCGGCGCGGCCCAGGGAACGTCCTCGCCCGGGGTGAGCAGGGCGCCGGCGTCGGGCCAGGCCGCCATCGCGCGGTACCCGTCGACCAGGAGCTGCCAGCGTCGCCGGTCGGGCGCCGAGGCCCATCGGTCGAAGGCGATGGTCGGCAGCCAGGCGCGTCCGTCGCTGGCGAGCAGGCCCGTCGCGCGGCACAGCTCGAGGACCAGCGTCGCCGTGGTGGGTGATCCGAGGGCCGTGGTCACCGCGGTGATGTGCTTGCGGCTCAGCCCACCCGAGGCGAGGGGACGGCGAACCTGCAGGCCGAAGTCGTCGACGGTCTGCTCGACGAGTCGGATCAGTTCGAAGGCCGCGCCGAGACCGGCCCGGTCCGCCCGCGGGTCGGGGCCGTCGATGGTGGGCCACGCAGGCACCGACGACGGCACGGGGTACTCGAAGAGCCGTCCACCACGCAGTCGCAACGACACCTCCCGGGGAAGGATCGCCGTGTGCGCGTCACGGGCGCGCAGCAGCCTCGCGGCCAGTGCCCGATCGGCCGGGGAACTCCCGTCGCCGCGCCGGTCGGCGTCGCGCACCTGGCCGATGGGCGTGTCCCACATGAGCCGTTCGAGCAGCCTGCGGACATCGTCGCCGCCGCGGGTGATCGCCGCGTCGATGTCCGCGTCGGGCATCGGGCTCGGTGACTCCGGAGCGAGCCCAGCCGGGAAGGGGCCGAGCGCCTGCCGTGCGCCGGAGGTGAGTCGCCAGCCGCGGTCGCTGCCCCATGCCAGGGCCAGGCGGGCGAGATGGCCCACGGCCGATTCCACGGCGGGCCGGTCGGCCTGCATCAGCGCCGCGAGCCGTCGGGTGGAAATGTCCTCGGGGCTGGCCGCGAGGGCGGTGCACACTCGGCGCTCCCAGGCGGTGAGCCGGTCGATCGCCAGACGCGAACTCGTGGGACTCGCGGCCCGCTCGGCCAGATCTTCGAGGCTGAGTGGCCGGGGCAGCGCCAGGTCGGGCCGGGCCGCGAGCAGCCGCTCGACACCGTCGGGATCGAGGCCCCGGATCACATCGGCGAGCGAGCGTCCGGCGCTCACCGACGCGACCCACCGATGGCGAGGGTGATCGTCGCCACGACGGCCAGCGCGAAGCACACGATCTGACTCATGGGGGATACGGCGCCGAGAATGTCGTAGGGCTCGACGAGCACGGCCAGGAACGCCAGCACCGGGAACACGATGCCCACACCGACGCTGACCACGGTGACGAGCAGCGGGCGCCGCGGCCTGACCAGGCGCACCACCACGCCGCCCGCGATGAGGAACAGGATCGACAGCGACTGCATGACAGCCCCGCCCAGCAGCAGCACCATCAGCAGCAAGGCCATGGCACTCGAACCGGCGCGGGTGGCCGGCTCCGCTCCCTGTGGGGGATACGTGCCGGGTGGGGGATACGTGCCGGGTGGGGGATACGCGCCGGGTGGGGGATACGTGCCGGGTGGGGGATACGCGCCGGGTGGGGGATACGCGCCGGCCGGGTATCGCGGATCGG
>JAJXWF010000116.1 GCA_021781735.1 Actinomycetes bacterium | reverse complement strand
CGTGCCCCACACGGCGGGGTCGCGGCTGTCGATGAGGACACCGCCCGTGCCCATGGCCTCCGGCAGCCCACCGGAGGTGGCGGCGAGCACGGGGATTCCCGACGCCTGCCCCTCGAGCGAGATGAGACCGAACGTCTCCGAATGCGACGGGACGAGCAGGGCGGAGGTGGATCGTAGGAGCCGGGCGAGATCGGGGCGCGGCTGGGCGCCGATGTGCACGATGTCGTCACCGAGCCGGAGGTCGAGGATCATCGCCTCCAGTTCTGACCAGTAGCCCGCGAAGTCGGCCGACACGTCGCCAGCGATCGCGAGCACCGGACGCCGCTCGGCGTCGATCCGGGCCATCGCCGCGATCGCGAGGTCGGCCGCCTTGAGGGGCTGGAGCCGGGCGGCGAACACCGCCAGCTGACGCTGGACGGGGACGCCGGCGGGTCGCCAGGGGATCTCGCCGGGGTGCAGGGGCCGGAACAGGTCGAGGTCGACGCCGGGATGGTTGACCACGACCCGCTCGGGACGGGCGCCGCAGCGTTCGACGATCGTCCGGCGCTCCCGTTCGCTGACCGCGACCACCAGGTCGGACTCGCGGGCGATCAGGGCCTCGCCGGGCACCCGCCGCTCCGACTCGGGCGGCTCGCCGTGCGACAGCGGCGCCCCGGGCAGGGCGGCCACCGAATGGTACGACTGCAGGTGCGGAACCCCCCACCGGCGGGCCAACGGCAGCGCCGCGACGCCGCTCATCCAGTGATGGGAATGGATGAGGTCCGGACGCAGCCCGAGTTCGCCGAGCCGATCACGGAACTCGTCGAGATGGTCATCGATCACGCTCTTGGGTAGCGGCCTGGGGGGTCCGGCCGGGATGCGGTGCAGCGTGATGCCCGGGCCGAGTGGTTCGGCGTCCGGGTGGTCGGTGTCGTCGCGCCGGGTGACGAGGTCGACCGTGTGCCCGAGCCGGGCGAGTTCCGGGGCCTGCGCCTGCAGCACGGCGTTCATCCCGCCCGCATCCCCCGTTCCGAGCGGAGCGGTCGGGGACGTGTGCAGGGACACGATCAGCAGGTGCACGGTCATCCTTCGGTCGTTTCGGCGGTGGCGCGGATCCGCATGTCGATGGTGGTGCATCGCCGGGATCCCGGAGCGGGTTCGGGCGGCGCTGGACATCGGCGTCTCTCCGGGCAACCGCGCGGATGGGCCGGTCATTCCCGACATCGGACGGCGTCCACGATGCGGATGCCCCCGAGTGGCATCCGCGGCGGCGCGACGTGGGGCGCTCGGATGCCCCGTGATAGTCTCACCGCGTGAAGTGTGCCGTCGTCCCCGGGAATGCGCCAGCGCCGGTCGGCTGCTGGTGGCCGCCCGATCGGCGGCACTGACACACGCGCTTTCCCATGTCATCGGGCCGCCTGCGGGGCGGCCCGATGCATGTCCGGCCGCGCGCGGCAGCCCAGCCCACAGCAGGAGATCCACGCATGAGCAACCCGGAAGACCCAGCCGGCACCGACGCGGGTGATGACCTGGCGGACTCGACCAGCGACGCCTCACTGCGCCGCAGCGAAGCCCGCAGCGAGCAGATCGAAGCCGACCTCGCCGTGCACCCCGAGCGCTACCGCATTCTCACCGGCGATCGGCCCACCGGCAACCTGCACATCGGCCACTACTTCGGCTCGCTGCGCAACCGGGTGCGGCTCCAGGACGCCGGAATCGACACCTTCGTCGTCATCGCCGACTACCAGGTGATCACCGATCGCGACGGCGTCGGCCCGATCCGGGACCGGGTCTACTCGCTCGTCGCGGACTACCTCGCCGCGGGCATCGACCCCGCACGGACGACGGTCTTCACCCACTCGTCCGTGCCGGCGCTCAACCAGCTGATGCTGCCGTTCCTCTCGCTCGTGACCGACGCGGAACTTCGCCGCAACCCCACGGTGAAGAGTGAACTCGACGCGTCCGGCGACCGGCCGATGTCGGGGCTGATGCTCACCTACCCGGTGCACCAGGCCGCCGACATTCTGTTCTGCAAGGCAAACCTCGTCCCGGTGGGCAAGGACCAGCTACCGCATCTCGAGCAGACCCGGGTCATCGCCCGGCGCTTCGACGAACGCTACGGCCGCGCAGTGCCCGAGGCTCCGGTGTTCCCGCAGGCGGACGCCCTGCTGAGCAGGGGCGCGGCGAACATCCTCGGCCTGGATGGGCAGAAGATGAGCAAGTCCCGCGGCAACACCATCGATCTCGGGATGAGTGCCGACGAGACGGCGAAGCTGCTGAAGCGCGCCGTCACCGACTCCGACCGGCGCATCACCTTCGACCCGGTGAACCGTCCGCAGGTGTCGAACCTCGTCAACCTGGCGGCGCTGACGCTCGGGCGCACGCCGCAGGAGATCGCCGACGAGGTCGGCGACGGGGGTGGCGGTGGTCTCAAGAAGCTGGTCACGACGGCGGTCAACGATTACTTCGCCGGTCACCGGGCCCGGCGCCTCGACCTCGTGGCCGACTCCGGGTATCTGCGCGATGTGCTCGCCGACGGCAACCGGCGGGCCAACGAGGTGGCCGAGGCGACCCTCGACGAGGTCCGCACCGCGATGCAGATGACCTACGCCTGAGGCGGGCGGCACCCGTGGTGCGCACCGACAGTTCCTGGACCGAGACGGTCGACGGCGTGCCCGTCCGGCTCCGCTCCGCGGACGACCTGTCGTTCCTGGTCCGGTGGGGCAGGGTGTTCAGCGTCTTCGACCAGCAGGACTCCGGCAACCTCTGCTTCGGCCTCAACGAGCCGTCCGGACGCCGCCATGGCCGGGGCGTAGCGGGACAGCTCGGGCCGGGGCCACCCAGTCCGGGCGCCTTGATGAGGCTTCCGGTGCCGGGAGGAAGAGGCTGGCTCGACGGCCACCCCGCCGTGGCGGCGTCCACCCCCGCGCGCTGCTCATCGGGCGCATGACCGCCATGGCAGACCTCGGCTCGTCCAACGTCGGCGGGCCCGACCGGATCAACCGGAGCGGTCACTTCGGGGACCGCCTCGACCACGACCACGAGCAGGCCGGTTTCGTCACCCGAGGGTGTGGCGTCAGCGGACCCTCAGGAGTTCCTTGCCGATGACCCGCCGCTCCTCGAGGGCGAGCAGTGCCTCGACCGCCTCGTCGAGTGGGCGCTCGTGGGCGATGAGCGGCGCGATGATCCCGGCGTCGATCAGCGGGACGAGTTCGGCCCACAGCCGCTGGGCGACCTCGGGGGTGCGGCGCAGTGTCGAGGAGATGTTGACCCCTAGGACGCCCGTATTGCCGAGCAGCAGTCGGTTGACCTTGACGGTGGGAATGTCTCCGCCGGTGAACCCGACGACCAGCAGTCGACCGTCGGGAGCCAGGCAGCGCAGTGAGTCGGTGAAACGGTCGCCGCCCACCGGGTCGAAGACGATGTCGACGCCCCGTCCCTGCGTGAGCACGGTCACGGCGTCCCTGAACCCGTCGACGGGCACGGCGTCGGTGGCGCCGACGCTCAGGGCCGCCTCGGCCTTCTCGGGGGTGGAGGCCACCGCGATGACCCGGCAGCCGAGCCCGGCCGCCACCTGGCAGGCCGCCGACCCGACGCCCCCGGACGCGCCGTGCACGAGCACGGTGTCGCCGCGCACCAGACCGCCGCGATGGAGGAGCCCGAACACGGCGGTGAGGTAGTTGAGCGGGAGGGCGGCGGCGGCGTCCAGGCCCAGCGAGTCGGGCACGCGGAACACGGTGGTGTTGCGGGCGGCCACCCGCTCGGCGAAGCCGCCCAGCAACGTGATCGCGGCCACCCTCTCACCGGCCCGGAAGCCGCCCGCGTCGGCGTGCACGACACCGGCGACCTCCCAGCCGGGAATGAACGGCAGTTCGGGACGATCCTGGTGCAGTCCGCGGGTGTGCAGCAGGTCGGGGTAGCTCACGCCCGCGACATGGATGTCAATGGGCACGTCGTCGGGGCCCGGAACCGGGACCGGCACATCGGTGATCCGCAGGTCGCGGGGCCCGGTGAACCCCTCGACGACGGCTGCTCGCATGAACGGGTCGGTCATGGTGGCGTCCTCCATTGTCGTTGGTCCCGCACGGGCCCGCCCCGCCGGACCTCCCCGGGCGGGTCGGGTGGTTCAGCCCTCGGACGGCCCTGCCACGTCGCCATGCCCACCGGTGCGGCGACGCCGCCGACGACGCGGGCCGTCGGAGCCGACCGCGGCGGATTCGGCGGAGTCGGTACCGCCGCTCGGCGTCTGCGCCGTGGTGGTGTCCGCGGAGCCCCCGTCGACGGGCTCGCCGTTGCGGCGCCGGCGGCGCACCCGCGTACTCGGCGTGCGCTCCTCGCGGGGCCGCTCCGTGGCCTCGGTGGCCTTGCCCGCGTGCTCGGTGTGCCGGCCGCCGCGGTCTCCGGCACGCTCCACGTGCCGCCCGCCGCGGTCCCCCCGCTCGCCGTGCTTGCCCCCCTGGCGCTTGCCGTGCTTGCCCTCCTCGAGGAAGTCGCCGTCGTGGGAGTGGTGCTCCTTGCGCTCCGCGCCGGGGACCCGCCCGGTTGTGCCCTCGGGGATGCCGAGGTCGGCGAGCAGTTCGGGCGAGGTCGAGTAGGTCTCGGGCGGGTTGTCGAACGGCAGGTCGAGGGCCTTGTTGATGACCTTCCAGCGAGTGACGTCACTCCAGTCGACCAGCGTGACGGCGACACCCTTCGCCCCTGCTCGTCCGGTGCGTCCGATCCGGTGCACGTAGTTCTTCTCGTCGTCGGGGCACTCGTAGTTCACCACGTGGCTGACCCCGGTGACGTCGATGCCGCGGGCGGCGACGTCGGTGGCGACCAGCACCGACACCTTGTCCTCACGGAACCTGCGCAACGCCTTCTCGCGGGCCGTCTGGGTGAGGTCGCCGTGAATCGAGGTGGCGGCGAACCCGCGGTCCTCCAACTCGTCGGACAGGCGCTGCGCCGCGCGCTTGGTGCGGGTGAAGATCATCACCTTGCCCACTTCGGAGGCCTGCAGCAGCTTGCCGATGATCTCGGGCTTGTCGAGGTTGTGGGCCTGGTAGACGAACTGGGTGGTGTCGGGGACGGTGGCCTGGGCGTCGTGCCCCTCGGCGCGCACGTTGATCGGCTGGCGGAGGTGCATGCGGGCGAGTGAAACGATCGCGGAGGGCATCGTGGCGGAGAACAGCATCGTCTGACGCTCGGATGGCGTGTGCGCGATGAGCTTCTCGACGTCGGGCAGAAAGCCGAGGTCGAGCATCTCGTCGGCCTCGTCGAGCACGAGCACCCGCACGTGTGACAGGTCGAGTGATCGGCGGTTCGCGAGGTCGAGCAGGCGACCGGGGGTGCCGACGACGACGTCGACCCCGGTCTCGAGGGCTTCCAGCTGAGGCTCGTAGCCGACCCCGCCGTAGACGGTGAGCACCCGGGCGTGGCGCACCCTCGAGGCGACCTCCAGATCACGGGCCACCTGCATGGCCAGCTCACGGGTGGGCGCCATCACCAGAGCCTGCGGCTTGCCCGGGTGGAGGAGCGTGGCGTAGCCCTCGTCGTCGGGGACGACGACCCGCTGCAACAGCGAGATGCCGAAGGCGAGCGTCTTGCCGGTGCCGGTGCGGGCCTGCCCCACCATGTCGGTGCCCAGGATCGCTATCGGGATGGCCAGCGACTGGATGGGGAAGGGATGGGTGATTCCCTCGGCCGCGAGGGCCTGTTGGATCTCGGGGATGACGCCGAGATCATCGAAGGTGAGCCGCTCGTCGGCGGCCGGGTGGTCGTCGCCACTGGTCGGGGTGCTGATCGTCGGGGTGCTGATGGTCGACGTGTCGTATTCGGTCAAGACCGAGTCCTTGTCTGTTGCTCGGAGCGGCACGCGCCGCATCGGTGAACGGGCGACCCGCGCCGCGCCAAGGCTGACGTGCCGGGTCGGCCCGGATGATCTGGCCCTGGGCCGGGAGTCTGGTGGTGCCGTCGACGCACGCGCCCCCGCGAGACGACATGCGCCACCGGGTGTCCTCGCGGACCGATCGTGGAACCGTGGGGATCACACGGCGTCGAGGCGCATCAGTTGTCGTCCGGCTGGACGGCGCACGTCAACCGGCAGGCCACGCCTAGTCTAGCCCGAGCGGCCCGGATCATGCCCGGCGGAGGTGCGACGGGCGGCTGCGCCCGGATCTGCTCGACGGCTGGACGGCTGCCGACCTGCCTGACCAGCGCGGCCGCACCTGGGCGATCACCGGCGCCACCCACGGCATCGGCCTCGAGGCGGCGCGCGCCGCCCTCGGCCAAGGGCGCCAGGCTGGTGCTCCTCGCCCGCAGCGTCGCCCGTGCAGAGCACCTCCTGGGCTCCTGGGACTCCGACGGGCGAGCGATCGCCTGCGATCTCAGCGACCCGGAGTCGGTGCGGGCCGCGGCGTCCGAGCTCGACGAGCCGATCGACGTATTGCTGAACAATGCGGGCACGTTCTCGTCGCAACTCCGCTACGCGGCCGGAGGGCACGAGCTCATCTGGGCCACGAACTTCCTCGGTCCGATCATGCTCACCAACCTGATCGGGTCATGGGTGCGCCGGCGGATCGTCATCGCCGGATCGGAGGCGCACCGCTGGGCCCGGCTCGACCTGGCCGACCCCGACTGTCATGCCCGGCGGTTCATCGGCGGGAGCGGATATTCCCGGTCGAAGCTCGCTGATCCGGTGTGGGCGGCCCTAGTTGTCCCGCCGTCTGGCGTCGGCCGGGGGCGCACCGGGCGTGCAGGTGGCCCATCCGGGCTGGTCCGTGACCAACCTCCAACATCATCAGGACGTCGGGCGTCCGGGCAGGGGCAACGGCCGGCGGACGCCGTGCCCGACTGAGCGCGCAGTCGGTCGAGGCCCGCGCATGGCCGCTGCTGTTCGCGGCCACCCAGGACCTGTCGGGGATCGCCAACGTGGGTCCCTCGACGGGCCTTCGAGGCCATCCGGTTGCCGGGGACCTGTCGGGCGCGGTGCTCGACCCGCACGCGGGGCGTGAGCTGTGGGCCTACGCGACCCGCATCACGGGGTCCGACCTGCCCGGCTGAACCGGCGGGTCAGACCTGACCGAACCCGACCGCGCGGTCCTTCTCCGGGCCGAGGTCGAGGTAGCCGATCCGGCGAGCCGGGACGATCAGCTTGCGGCCGCGCTCGTCGGTGAGAATGAGCAGGCCGTCGTCGTCGAGGGCCTTGCGAAGGTCCTGCTCAACCTCGTCACCGGTGGCGTCGGCCTCGATTGAGACCTCGCGGGCAATGTCTTGAATTCCGATCTTGATCTCCACGCTGACCAACGTAGCCGGTGTCGCGCCGTCGAGGTGCCCCTCGGGCCCGCCACGGCTCAGCCCGCAGCGGAATCAGCGGGTACGGCGCAACACCAGCCTGGTCCAGGCACCCACGTAGAAGCTGTCTCCGCTCTCGAGCGGGACCGGGGTCGTCAACTCGACGGGCGGAAAGTCGGCACCGGAGCGTTGCAGGAACGTGCCGTTGACCGAGTTGAGGTCACGCAGTACCCAGTGTCCGTCGATCCAGCTGAGGTCGGCGTGGCGGCGCGAGCAGCCGGCGTCGTCATCGGCCTGCACGAGAGGGTGCACGTCGCGGGTCTCGGACTCGCGGCCGATGAGCACGTAGCCCTCGTCGAGGCCGACCGTGCGCGGCGGCTGCTGCATCGGCGGTTCGAGCGAGCTGTCCTGCAGCGCGAACCACTCTGGCGAGACGGACACCTCGAGCACCCAGCTTCCGGGCACCGGAACGGGGAACTCCCGGGTGGGGGTCGGCTCGTGATCGGTCATTGTTGTGGCTCCCATCGTGCGAGGGCAACGGTGACGTTGTCCCGTCCACCCTGGGCCAGTGCCCAGTCGACCAGTCGCTGGGCGGCACGCTCGGCTGTGGCGCCGTCGGTGGCGGAGCGGACGAGCTGAGCCAGGCTGTCGGGGTCAGGAGCATAGTTCCACAACCCGTCGCTGCACAGCAGCAGGTAGCCGGGACCGGTGGGTCGGAACGCGAGAACCCGCGGCGTCACGTCCTCGGCGTGCGCGCCCAGCCAACGGGTGATCGCGTGCGAGTTGACGCCGCGACCCGCCTCCTCGGGGGTCATGCCGAGTTCGATCCGGGCCTGGGTCACCGAGTCGTCGATCGACAACCGCAGCACGCCGCCGTCGTCGCCGAACCAGTAGGCGCGCGAGTCGCCGATGTTGGCGACCGTGATCGCGTCGGTGGCGATCCCGACGATCAGCGTGCACGACCCGTGCGCGGCCTCATCATGCCCCCCGACCACCGCGTCGTTGGCCAGGGCGAACGCCTCGGCGAGCATGGTCGCCTGCTCCTCGCTCGTGGCGTCGGGACGCTCGGCCAGGGATCCGCTGACGCGGGTGAGCGTCGTCGCCACGGCACGGTCGGAGGCGAGATCGGAGTCGAGCGTGGACGACACGCCGTCGGCGACGACGAGCACGACAGGCCGGCGGGGCTCGGCCGGGATCACCGCGATCCGGTAGGCGTCCTCGTTGGTCCGGTGTCGATGTCCCACATCACTGGCGGCCCCCACCGCGTCGTTGAGATGGTCGCTGCTGCGCAGGGGTGTTTCGTGCCGGGTGACCCCGGCGCCGTGCCACAGCACGTGCGTCGGTTCGACGCCGTCGTCGAACCCCTGCTGCGGGGTGTCACCGGGGTGGTCAATGGTCACAATGAGGGCCCGCCTGGGTAGCGGCTCGGGTGGTCACCCGTCGATTGCACCATGCCAGGGCTTCGGAGGTCCACCAGACACCCCGCCCGGCCCGGGCTCGTGTGCCCGGGCCCCGGACGCGGATCGGGCCCCGGGGCTGGAACCCGGGGCCCGATCGATGCTCTCCCTTGCGGGGGAAGGACTCTGAGAGGAAGGACTCAGAGGGCGACGACGTGGTCTGCCTGCTGGCCCTTCTGACCCTGAACGATGTCGAACTCGACCCGCTGGCCCTCCTCGAGGGAGCGGAACCCGTTGGACTCGATGGCGGTGTAGTGAACGAACACGTCGTCACTGTTATCCCCGTCGACGGCGATGAAACCGTAGCCCTTTTCGGCATTGAACCACTTGACGGTTCCCTGTGCCATGTGTGTTTCTCCTTGTGCAGTGCGCGGACCGCACCTCACGGCCCGGAAGTCCGTCGCGGAATCCAAAGACGCCGGTCGGGGCAACGCGCCCAGCTTTCCACAGGATCGGCCCCGAGGGAAACAGGCCCGCTGGCTGGGCAGCCGGTGCCGATCGGGGCGATCGGGCAGGCGCGATCCGGCCTGACGGGTCACGGGTCGCGGACTGTCGGACCCGGATGATTGCATGGGGTCCATGCACGGCCCCTCGATCGCGTCCGACGCGTCCCCGTCGACCCGGCGGGTCGTCCTGGCCCCGGCGCCTCCCGACGACGCGATCGCCGTGCCCCTCGACGCCGACCAGCGCCGCGTCGTCGACCACGACGGTTGCGCGGTGGTCCTGGGGGGACCCGGTACCGGCAAGACGTCGACGCTCGTCGAATGGGTCGGCGTCCGGGCTGCCGTCGACGACGAGGGCCTCGATCGCTTCCTGATTCTCACTCATGGCCGCTCGGCGGCCCAGTCGTTGCGCGCGCGGCTCGTGCGCCGCCTGGGGCGCACACAGACGGGCGCGACCGTGATGACCCTGCACGGCTTCTGCCACGGCCTCGTGCGCCGGTTCGCCGACGCCGAGGCCGCCTCCGTGCGACTGCTCACGGCTCCCGAGCAGGATTTCCGCATCCGCGAACTGCTGGTCGGGCA
>JAJXWF010000115.1 GCA_021781735.1 Actinomycetes bacterium | reverse complement strand
GCGTCCTCATCTGGCGCAGCCCCTACGGCCACACCTACCTCGTCGTGGGTGGGTACACGATTCCCCTCGGCACAGCCCACGACGCCACCACTGCAGCCTGACGCGGCGGGAGAGGTCGCTTCGTGCGGGTGGGAGGGTCAACCTTCGGCGTCACCGCAAGAGCACCGAGGGCCGCGAGCCGAAGAACCCGGGAGACGCTCATGCGCGTGGGAGTCGAGGATCCGGCGCGGTCGGAAGACATGCGCCGCCAGGATCGTGCCTGGATACCCCCAGGTTCCGGGAGTTAGCCTGTTGTGATGACATCCGACGCGCCCACCTACAGGTCCAACCCGGCGCATGACGCCGAGCGGGTCGCGATCGGCATCGTCAAGCACTGGTTGGGTGGCAGGGGCACGCTGCTCGATGCATCTGCTAGCAGCGCCGTGTTCGACTTCACGATTGACTACGCCGACGGCCGGCGCGCCGTCGGCGACGTCTGGCTCGACGCCGACGCGAAGCTCATGGCTGTATGGGGTGATCTCTTCGCTCAGGAGAGGCACCACGTCGTCCAGCTGACACCGAACTCCGGCACATGGACAGTTGGTCTCACTCGCGAGGCCCGGGGGCGAGACGTGAGGCGTGGACTGCCCGCGCTCATCGATGGCTGCCTGGCTGCCGATGTCACACGGCTCGAGATCGAACGCAGTTGGCTGCCGGCCAGCGCACCCGATGCTCTGCACAGCATCGTGGACAGATGCCGATCGCTCGGGCTTGCTCGGCTGGGCCGGATCGACAACGCGCAGTCCCCGCCGAGGGCGGAGGCGACCGGGTCAGCTCCAGCCCATGATGTCGCCTACTATTTTCCCGGGAGCGAGCCGGGCGCCGCGGCGGACGATCCGGCTACTGTGAAGGACTGGATCGATCGGGTGTTCGCGGATCCCGCGGGCATCAAGCACGTCACCGGCAAGCTGCTTCCGGCGAGCGCGGACGAGCGCCATGCAGTCGTGGTCGCGTCGACCCGGACCTCGTCGGTGATCGAGATGCGCCTCGAACGCCTCCCAGTCGACGAACCGGACCTCGTCGTGCCCGACGGGCTCACCCACGTGTGGGTGCTGCCGAGGTACGTGCGGTCCGGAAGTGCACCGTTCGTCAGGCTCTGGACCGCCGAGGATGGCTGGAGCGTCGTCCGTGCGTGAGCACCCCCAGGGTCCTCCTCGCCCGAGCACCCTCCCGGGGAATCCCTGCGTGAGCACCCTCACGAGCCGTTCGTCTGGCGCCCGGTCGGGGTGCTGCCCGGACACGTCGACGCCCCACCCGCGTGGCCTGCACACCACCTGGGCCACGCGCCCGACGGCTCGCGCCTCACCCCACCTGGAAGGAGCGACCCCTGGATCGCGGGATGACTGGTGACCGTCGCGGCCCATCGATCGCCGAGGGTCGCGAGCGCCCACGAAGCACAGACGACCCGATGTGGAGCCCCGCACAACCCCTTGACTCCACGGGCATCGGCAGGAAGCATCAAGGCACCACCGCCTGCTCCTCCCGAGGGGGACCTCATGGCCGCCACGCTCGCCACCACCGCGCCCACCGTGCTGCATGACTACTACCGGATCCTGGGGGGCGGAATATAGGCCTACCGGGACGGGGCTGCCATGCGCGAGCTCCTGACCGATCACTTGGACTTCACCGGCCCGTTGGCCGGCCGTCGCCCGGACTCGACCGACGGCTTCCTGCGCGGGGTCGCCGGCTTCATCGACACGGTCCTGGCGATCGACATCATCCAGGACGTGCACGACGCTCACGGTTCGGCCGTCCTGTACACGGCGACGATGCCGGGTGGTCCGATGGTGTTCGCCGAGTTCTTCACCGTCGACGATGACCGGATCGGCACGCTGCGTCTGCACTACAACGGTCCCGAGTACCTCGCCAAAGGCGGCCGCTGACGGAGCCGGTGGATCGGTCCGATCGGGCGGGGGCCAAGACGTTCAGCCCGCCACCAGGGTCCCCACCGCCTCGGCCGGGCTGTCGACGAGGTGCACGTGCCGGGCCATGTGGTGGTGGGCGGCCAGCGACTCCAACAACGGCCACGCCGGGAACGTCGTGGTCCAGTACTCGACGCCGACCAGCACCATCGGTGCGACGTCGCGTGAGGTCGGCGCGTAGTAGTTGCCGGTGGCCGCCTGGAAGATTTCCTGGACGGTGCCCGCCGCGCCGGGAAGGTAGACGATGCCGCCGCGGCACAGGTGCAACAGGGTGTCCTCGCGGAGGGCGTTCGAGAAGAACTTCGCGATGTGGGTGGCGAACACGTTGGGGGGTTCGTGGCCGTAGAACCATGTCGGGATGCCGATGCTCAGTGGCCCGTCGGGGCGATGGTCGACGCTCTCGAGCACGTCGAGCGCCACCCGCGCCCACCGCGTGATGTCGTGGTGGAACCGGGGTACGTGGCGCAGTGACGCCAGGGCCGCGTCGAGATCGTCGCGGCGTCCGACGAGCCGTGCCCCCAGGTTGGCCGCCTCCATCGCCCCCGGGCCGCCGCCGGTGACGATCGTGCGCCCGCGTGCGGCCAGCGCCTCGGCCAGGTCGGCGGCCTGTGCATACGAGGCGTCGCTGCGCAGGGTGGCATGGCCGCCCATGATGCCCACGGTGAGCTCCGGGTCGACCCGGTCCTGGAACAGCTCGTCGAGCGCGTCGCCGATGGCGTGGTCGTGGAGACTGGTCGCGAGCGTCGACGAGATCCGGCGACGGGTCTCGGGGCTGCGTGACCAGGCATAGGTTCGGGCGTCCATGCTCGCCTCGTAGCGCTGGCCGGCGTAGACGGCGTCGTACAGCTTGCGGGCGTCGTAGAGCCGCGGCCGGTAGGGGTTGAACGGCAGGTCGGGCAGCCGCGGGAACAGCAGGGCACCCCGGTCGTGCAGATCGTCGTCGACCCCCTCGGCGAACTGGCAGCCCAGGAAGATCGTGTTGCGCACCGACACCCGTCGCAGAACGTCGGTGCGCTCGCGGAGGTCGACCGACTGAACGACCCGCTCGTCGAGCCCGCCCTCACCCGTCGCGTCGAACGCGTCGAGCGTCTCGATCTCGGTGCCGGGGCCGAACAGCGAGTGCCCCCGCGAGGTCACGGCAGGGCCAGCTGCTGGGGGCCGGGACCGTGCAGGGGAGCGAAGCGCCACACGAAGTCGGTCGGGACGCCGGGGCGCAGGGTCCAGGTGAAGCTGTGCGGGGTGCTCGTGACGACGACCCGCACCACGGTCGCGTCGCCCCGGCGCCCCGCGCTCAGTGCCACGTCGATCCGGCCGTGCGGCCAGCGCCAGCTGTCGATCGTCCAGCTGTCGTCGACGCCGAGCGGAGAGGTGTTGACCACCCCGTCGCGATCGGTCCAGGTGAGCGTGTCGCCGTCGATGTCGATGCGCCCGCCCATGCCGTCGCCGCCCGACACGACGCCGGGTGTCGCGCCGGACACGGGGTCGAGCCACCAGCCGTCGACCCAGTCGGCGAGTCGCTCGTCGGCGGCGGCGGACCCCTCACGGCCGATGGCGGGCAGCACGTGCTGCCAGAGCAGGTCCAGCAGCGCCTGCATGTTCTCCTGCTCGCCGGTCATCGCGATGACCGTGTCGAGGTCGCGCAGCACGATGCCGTACTGGCCGAACGCACCATCGCCGCGGTAACCGTGGCGGGCCATCCAGCACTGCCAGCCGTACCCCTGCGACCAGTCGGGATTGCCTTGGCCGGCGGTCTCGACGTGCTTGCGGCGATGCTCGGCGATCCACTCCTCGGGCAGCAACCGGACGCCGTCGCGGATCCCGTCGTCGGCGAGCAACTGGAAGAAGCTCGCGATCGATCCGGTGCGCAGGTGCAGACCGCTGAAGCCGAGGGCCAGCCCGTCGGCGTCCCCCATCCACCCGGCCTCCCCGATGCCGAGCTTCGAGAACAGCCGGTCCTCGAGGAAGTCCAACAGGGGCATGCCGCTCGTCTGCTCGACGATGCGGGCGACCGAATAGGTGGCGAGCTGGTTGTAGGCGAAGGTGACACCCGGACGGCCGTCGGGCCCGGGGACGAACAGGGTGCGCAGGCTGCTCCTGGTGAGGGGCGCATCGAGCGGGTGCATGTCCACCGTGTGGCCGGTGGCCATGGCGAGGGCGTCCCGGATGCGGATCGTGCGGGCGACAGGGCTCGCGCCGTCGGCGAGGTCGGGGAAGTGGTCGACCAGAAGGTCGTCGTATCCGCACAGCCCTTCGGCGACGGCGATGCCCATGGCGGCGCTCGTGAACGTCTTGCTCAGCGAATAGAGCAACTGGCGGTTCGCGGGCAGGTACGGGGCCGCCCAGCCCTCGGCGAGCACGGCACCCCCGCGCAGCAGCACGAAGGAATGGACGTCGAGGCCGGCGTCGGCCTGCGCCTGGAGGAAATCCAGGATCCCGTCGGCGTCCACTCCGGCCCGGGACGGGGAGGTGCGGCGGAACGGATCGAGGGCGTCGGCGGTGTCACTGCTGGTCACATCGCTGTGAGTGGTGCGGTCGGTCATGGATCAACCCTAGTCCGCGGTGACGTCCTCACCGGCGGGCTGGGTCTGCCCATCCTGCTCGGCCTGGGCGGCGAGGGTACGCCGGGTGCGGCGCCACTCGAGGATCATCGGGATCGACGGCACGACCGCGATCAGCAGCAGGGCGATGTCGATGTTGTTCTGGAGGAACGTGATGTTGCCCAGCAGGTATCCGATGAGGGTGACGACCACGACCCAGGACACGGCGCCCACGGCCGACCAGGTCCAGAAGCGGCGCCGCTCCATCCGGGTGACCCCGGCGACCACGGTGATGTAGGTCCGCACCACCGGCACGAACCGGCCGATGACCAGCGCCCGGTTGCCGTAGAGGTCGAAGAAGCGCCGGGTCTCGTCGAGGTGGCGGCGTTTGATGATCCGCCCGTCGCGCTCGTAGAGATTGCGGCCCAGGCGGCGTCCGATCTCGTACCCGACGACGTTGCCCGCGAAGGCCGCGACGCTCATCACGGCGAAGGCCAGCCAGAGGTTGAGGTGCAACCCGGCCTGACCGGTCTCGGCCCGCTTGATGAACAGTCCGATGAAGAACAGCAGGATGTCGCCGGGGAGAAACGGGAAGAACAGCCCGCACTCGATGAACACGATGACCAGGCTCACCCAGATCATCGCGTCCCCGAAGTGGTTCAGCAGCCAGTCCGGCCTCATCCACTGGGGACCGAGCGACAACAGCACATGGCCTACCCCGGTAATCACCCGGCCGAGCATACGGGACGCCGGCACAGCGGAAGCTGAACGC
The DNA here is from genome assembly GCA_021781735.1 of Actinomycetes bacterium. Lineage (GTDB taxonomy): Bacteria > Actinomycetota > Actinomycetes > Propionibacteriales > Propionibacteriaceae > JAJYQH01. The sequence continues at coordinate 4,728 of JAJXWF010000115.1, read as the reverse complement.
CTCTACGGGCCGGAGGTGGCTCTGCGGGCCCGTGGAACAATGGCACCCATGCGCGACGTGGTGATCCTGGGCAGCACCGGATCGATCGGGACTCAGGCTCTCGACGTGATCTCGACGCGGCGCGACGAGTTCCGGGTGGTGGCCCTGGCGGCCGGTGGTGCCAACGTGGCGCTGCTGGCCCAGCAGATCCTCGACGTCCACCCGGCTGTGGTGGCCCTGGCCCGGGCCACCAGCGCCGAGCAACTGCAACTGGCGCTCTACGCCGAGGTTGGGCGGCGCGGCTGGGCGGAGGGACGGGCGCGACTGCCCAAGCTGCTGATCGGCCCCGACAAGGCCACCGAGATCGCCCGGATGCCCGTCGACGTGGTGCTCAACGCCATCACCGGGTCGGCCGGCCTGCTGCCCACGCTGGCGGCCCTTGAGGCGGGGACCACCCTGGCGCTCGCGAACAAGGAGTCGCTGGTGATCGGCGGTGTGCTGGTCACCCGCGCCGCCGCCCCCGGCCAGATCGTGGCGGTCGATTCCGAACACTCCGCGTTCGCCCAGGCGCTGCGCGCGGGCCGGGCCTCCGAGGTGCGCCGGCTGATCCTCACCGCGTCCGGTGGCCCCTTCCGGGGACGCAGCCGGGCCGAGATGGGATCGGTCACCCCCGACCAGGCCATGGCCCATCCCACCTGGTCGATGGGCAGGGTGATCACGATCAACTCGGCCACCCTGGTCAACAAGGGCCTCGAACTGCTCGAAGCCGGCCTGCTCTACGGCGTCCACCTCGACGACATCGAGGTGGTCGTGCATCCCCAGTCGATCGTGCACTCGATGGTCGAGTTCCACGACGGCTCGACGATCGCCCAATGCTCGCCCCCCGACATGCGCCTGCCGATCGCCCTCGGACTCACCTGGCCCGACCGGCTGGCGGACGCCGCCCGCCCGATCGACTGGAGCCTGGCCCAGCAGTGGACCTTCGAACCTCTGGACCACGAGGCGTTCCCGGCCGTCGACCTCGCCCGCCGGTGCGGCCTCGCGGGAGGCACCGCGCCGGCAGTGTTCAACGCCGCCAACGAGGAGTGCGTCGACGCCTTCAGCGCCGGACACATCGGCTTCCTGCAGATCGTCGACACGATTCAGCGGGTCGTCGACGAGCACCTGGGTGGCACCGGAATTCAGGGCCACGTCGGCGACGACGAGCTCACTCTCGAGGCGGTGCTCGCGGCCGACGCCTGGGGTCGGGCCCGGGCACGCGCGCTCACCACCGGAGGTGCCCTGTGACCACCGTCATCGTCATCGCCTCGGCACTGGTGTTCTTCGGCCTGCTGATGGCCTCGATAGCCCTGCACGAACTGGGGCACCTGCTCCCGGCGAAGTTGTTCGGCGTCAAGGCCACCCAGTACTTCGTCGGGTTCGGCCGCACCCTGTGGTCGGGCCGGTGGGGCGAGACCGAGTTCGGGGTGAAATTGCTGCCGTTCGGCGGCTATGTGCGGCTCATCGGCATGTATCCGCCCGCCCGCGACGCCGGCCCGGACGCCGTGGAGACCGCCGGACCGGTTACCCGCCTCGCGAGCATGGCCCGCGAGGCCGAGTACGAGAACATCACCCCGGCCGACCACGGCCGCTTGTTCTACGAGAAACCCACCTGGCAGAAGATCATCGTGATGGCCGGGGGACCGGCGATGAACTTCCTCCTCGCGTTCCTCATCTTCCTGGGCGTCAACCTCGCCTTCGGCAGCTACCAGCCGACGCTCACCGTGTCGACGGTGAGCCAGTGCGTCGTGCCGGCGGCCCGCGCCGGCCAGACCTGCACGGCGTCCGACCCGGCGAGCCCCGCCAGCCTCGCCGGGGTGCGGCCCGGTGACCGGATCGTGTCGTTCAACGGGGTGCCGGTCACTTCCTGGAACAAGCTCAGCGACCTCATCCGGGCCAACACCTCGCACGCGGCCACCGTGGTGGTTGAGCGCAGCGGGCAGCGGGTCACCCTCAAAACGGTCGACACGATCACCACCGGCGTTCCCGACCGGCTCGATCCCAGCCGCACGGTCGAGGCGGGTTTCTTCGGGGTGAGCCCCCAGCAACAGTTGGTGCATCCCGGCGTGGTCGGCACCGCCCAGCAGATGTGGACGCTGACCGAACAGTCGACGGTGGCCCTGGTCGGCTTCCCCGTGAAGGTGTGGCACGTCGCCGCCGACGTGGTCACGGGCAAGCCGCGGAACATCAACGGCCCGATCAGCATCGTCGGTGCGAGCCAGGTGGCGGGGGAGATCGCCACCCTGCCGGGCCTCACCCTCGGTGACAGGGTCGCGACGTGGTTCCTCATGCTCGGTTCGGTGAACCTGTTCGTTGCCCTGCTGAACTGCGTGCCGCTGCTGCCGCTCGACGGCGGACACATCGCCGGCGCCGTCTACGAGGGTCTCAAGCGGGCGGGCGCCCGGGTGCTGCGGCGCCCGGATCCCGGGCACGTCGACACCGCCCGGATGCTCCCGGTCGCCTACGTGGTCGGCGCCTTTCTGCTGGTCAGCGGCCTGGTGCTGGTCGTCGCGGACATTGTCAGCCCGCTTCAGCTGCGCTGAGGGGCGTGCCGCGGCGGTCGGTGCTCGGGCACATTGGGCATCTGGCTTACTCTTGGAGCCATGACTGTTGGTTTGGGAATGCCCACGCTTCCGGCTCCGACGCTCGCGCCGCGTCGCCCGACACGCAAGATCCGGGTCGGAAAGGTCGAGGTGGGCGGAGACGCCCCCGTGTCGGTGCAGTCGATGTGCACCACCAAGACCACCGATATCAACGCCACGCTGCAGCAGATCGCCGAACTCACCGCAGCAGGCTGCGACATCGTCCGGGTCGCGGTGCCCAGTCAGGACGACGCCGACGCGCTGCCGATCATCGCGAAGAAGTCTCAGATCCCGGTGATCGCCGACATCCATTTCCAGCCGAAGTACGTGTTCGCCGCGATCGACGCCGGATGCGCCGGCGTCCGGGTCAACCCGGGCAACATCCGTCAGTTCGACGACAAGATCGCCGAGATCGCCAGGGCGGCCACCGACGCCGGAGTCTCGATCCGCATCGGCGTCAACGCCGGCTCGCTCGACAGGCGCATCCTCGACAAGTACGGCGCTCCGACGGCCGACGCGCTGGTCGAGTCGGCCCTGTGGGAGGCGTCGTTGTTCGAGGACGTCGGCTTCCGGGACTTCAAGATCTCGGTGAAGCACCACGACCCCGTCGTCATGATCAGGGCCTACGAGAAGCTGTCGGAGGCCTGCGACTATCCGCTGCACCTCGGCGTCACCGAGGCCGGACCGACCTTCCAGGGCACGATCAAGAGCGCGGTCGCGTTCGGGCACCTGCTGGCCCAAGGCATCGGCGACACGATCCGGGTATCGCTGTCCGCCCCCCCGGTCGAGGAGGTCAAGGTCGGCATCAAGATCCTCGAGTCGCTGAACCTGCGACCCCGCCACCTCGAAATCGTCTCCTGTCCGTCGTGCGGGCGGGCCCAGGTCGACGTCTACAAGCTGGCCGAGGACGTGACCAAGGGCCTCGAGGGGATGACCGTGCCGTTGCGGGTCGCCGTGATGGGCTGTGTGGTCAACGGACCCGGCGAGGCGCGCGAGGCCGACCTCGGAGTGGCCTCCGGGAACGGCAAGGGTCAGATCTTCGTCAAGGGCGAGGTGGTCAAGACCGTCCCAGAGTCAGAGATCGTGCAGACGTTGATCGAGGAGGCGAATCGTCTTGCGGCCGATATGGACGCGATCGGCACGCCAGACGTCGCTGTCGGTTGAGCCCGGGGCCCTGGTCCGGCAACTGACCCAGCCCGACCGTGAGCGAGCCCTGCAGCTGTTGTCGGCCGACCCGGTCGAAAATCTGTTCGTCGCCGCCCGGGTCGACGGCTTCGGCCTCGACCCGGCGCGGATGGGCTCCACGGTCTGGGGTTACGAGCGCTACGGGCAACTCCAGTCGTTGTGCCACGTCGGCAGCAACCTGGTGCCCATCGGTGCCGACGCCGCGATCGCGGCGGCGTTCGCCGACCACATCGGACGCCGGCGCGGCGCGGCCGCGATCATGGGCAACGCCGAGCAGGTGGCGCTCATGTACCGCACCCTCAGCGACCGGTGGGGCGAGTCCTGGGCCCAGGCCCGCGACACCCGGTGGCACCAACCGCTCATGCTCATCGATCACCCGGCCCAGGCCGAGCCCGATCCTCGGGTGCGCCTGATGACCATGACCGACTTCGACGCCTATTACCAGGCCGCGGTGGCCATGTACACCGAGGAGGTCGGTGTCTCACCGCTCGACGCGTCGGGCAGCTACGCCCGCTACGTCCGCTCGTTGATCCAGCAGGGCCGGGCCCTCGGAGTGGTCGACGACCACGGTGAGGTGATCTACAAGAGCGACGTCGGATCGGCCCTCGGCCGGATCTGCCAGGTGCAGGGCGTCTGGCTGCACCCGCGCCTGCGCGGCCAGGGAATGTCGATTCCCGCCATGGCGGCCGTGGTCGGACTGTGCCGTGAGCGCTGGTCGCTCGTCAGCCTCTATGTCAACGACTACAACGTGCGCGCCCGGCGGCTCTATGAACGGGTGGGGTTCCGCACGATCGGCGAACTGGCGACCGTCCTGTACTGACGTGCGGGTGCCGGCCCGCGGGCCGGGTCAGGCCGCGGCGTCCGGGATCGCGCCCTCGTGGCGCAACAGCCATCTCTTGCGATCCAGACCGCCGGAATAGCCGGTGAGGCTGCCGTCGCGCCC
>JAJXWF010000114.1 GCA_021781735.1 Actinomycetes bacterium | reverse complement strand
ATTCATCGCCCACGTGAAGGCCGGAGGGGCTGTCTGGGACTTGGAAGTGACCAGCAACTTCCTCGTGGTCGCCGCGACCCTGCTCGACCTCAAGGCCGCCCGGCTGCTGCCGTCGGGTGAGGTCGAGGATCCCGAGGATCTCGCGCTGCTCGAGGCCCGGGACCTCCTGTTCGCGCGATTGCTGCAGTACCGCGCGTTCAAGCTGATGGCCGGCTGGCTCGCCGAACGCTTTACGGCCGAGCAGAGCCGCCACCCCCGCCCCGGGGGTCTGGAGCCGCGGTTCGCGGCGCTGATGCCCGAGGTGCGGATCCCGGTCGGGGCCGAAGGTCTCGCCCGCCTGGCCGCCCGTGCCCTCACCCCGGCGCCCGCGGCCGAAGTGTCCCTCGAGCACCTGCACGCCCCGAGCGTCAGCGTCCCCGAGCAGGCGGCGCTCATCGTCGAACGGCTGCGCAGGGCTGGAACGATGACGTTCCGCGCGTTGGTGGGTGACGCCGACAGGCTGACGACCATCGCCCGGTTCCTGGCGCTGCTCGAACTGTTCCGCTCCCGGGCGGTCACGTTCGACCAGATGGCCCCGCTCGCCGAACTGAGCGTCCGGTGGAGCGGTGACGAGTCCGCCGACGTGCGGATCACCGACGACTACACCGGCACCGCCCCGGAGGGCGACGGCGCCGCAGCCACGACGATGGAGCAGACCGATGAGGGAGCAAGTGATGAGTGAGCCCGCCGCCGTCCCGCCGAAGGACGCCGCGTCCGATCGGGCGCCCACTCCCGACGACATCGGCGGCGCCGTCGAGGCGCTGCTCCTCATGGCCGACGAGCCGATGCCCGTCGACGACCTGGCGGAGGCCGTCGGTGCGCCCTCGGCGGTCGTCGAGGAGTGCCTGAGGCAGCTGGCGGGCTTCTACGAGAGCAGCGGACGTGGCTTCGAGTTGCGCCAGGTCGCGGGGGGTTGGCGCTACTACACCCGCCCCGAGCACGGTGACCTCATCGCCCGGTGGGTGGTGAGTGGGCGGTCGTCACGACTGTCCCAGGCAGCCCTCGAGACGCTCGCGGTGATCGCCTATCTGCAACCGATCTCCCGGTCCCGCGTGTCGGCCGTGCGCGGGGTCAACGTCGACGGCGTGGTGCGCACCCTGCTCGCCCGCGACCTCATCGCGGAGGTCGGCCACGATGAGGAGACCGGGGCGGTGCACCTCGGCACGACCACCTACTTCCTGGAACGCCTCGGCGTGGCCCGGCTCGACGACCTCCCGCCGATCGCCCCGCTGCTGCCGGACGCCGAGCAGCTCGAGCAGGAACTGTCGGCGCTCGCGGCGGCCCTTCCCGAGGCAGGGCGCCCGGGCGATTCGGAACCATCGGCACCCACGGGCGACAATGGGTCCGAGCATGGCCGCTCCGATGACCATGACGACCTGGAGGAATGACATGACCACCGATCCCGAGCCGGACGGCGTACGACTGCAGAAGGTGATCGCCGCCGCCGGGATCGCCTCTCGCCGGGCCAGCGAACAGCTCATCGCCGAGGGACGCGTCGAGGTGAACGGCCGGATCGTCACCGAGATGGGACGGCGGGTCGACCCCGAGACCGACCGCGTCCGCGTCGACGGTGCCCGCATCCCACCCCCACGCCGGCACATGTACCTGGTGCTGAACAAGCCGCGGGGTGTCGTCTCGACCATGGACGACCCCGAGGGGCGTCCAACCCTGAGCGACTACCTGCCCCGCACCAAGCTGAGGCTGTTCCATGTCGGCCGACTCGACACCGACACCGAGGGCCTGATCCTGCTGACCAACGACGGCGAGTTCGCCCATCGGATGGCCCACCCGAGCTACCAGGTGCCGAAGACCTATCTGGCCGAGGTGGAGGGCATGCTCGACAACACGGTCCTGCGGCGGCTCGAGAAGGGTGTCACCCTCGACGACGGGCCGGTGCGGCCCGACAACGTCAAGCTCGTCCAGCGGACCGAGACCCGCAGCCTGCTCGCGATCACCCTCCATGAGGGGCGCAACCGGATCGTGCGCCGCATGATGGACTCGGTCGGGCATCCGGTGCGCCGGCTGAGCCGAACCGCCATCGGTCCGGTGCGGCTCATCGACCGCGGCGCCGGACAGCTGGCGGTCGGCGCGTCCCGTGAACTCACCCGCGACGAACTCGGAGCGCTGCTCGACCTCGTGGACATGTGACATGCGTCCTCGGGTTCGGGGGATCGAGACCGAATACGGCCTCAACCTGAGGATCGACGGGGGTCACGGCTGGCGCCGGGTCGGCAGCGACGAGGCGGCCCGGCAGCTGTTCGCGCCGGTGGTCGAGGCCAACGCCGCGACCAACGTGTTCCTCCGCAACGGCGGCCGGCTCTACCTCGACGTCGGCTCCCATCCCGAGTACGCGACCCCCGAATGCCGAACGATCCGCGACCTCATCGCCCACGACCGTGCCGGGGACGCCATCGTCAACCGGCTCGCCGACACCGCGCTGCGCCATCTCGACGAGCAGGGCGTGCCCGCGCGGATCACGATCCTCAAGAACAACTCGGACTCCCACGGCAACGCCTACGGCAGCCACGAGAACTACCAGATCGAGCGGCGCCTCGACTACGACCAGGTGGCTCGCGCGCTCACGCCGTTCCTCGCCACCCGGCAGTTGATCTGCGGGGCCGGCCGATGGGTGCGCGGGCCCCGCGACTCGTGGTTCGAGTTGAGCCAGCGGGCCGAGCACACGTGGGATCCGGTGGCGTCCTCGACCACCCGGTCGCGCCCGTTCATCAACACCCGCGACGAGCCGCACGCCGACCCCACCCGGCACCGCCGACTCCATGTGGTCGTCGGCGACTCGACCCTGTCCCAGACCACGCTGCTGGTGCGGGTCGGGAGTACCGAACTGGTGCTGCGGGCCATCGAGGACGGCGTCGGGTTCGACGCGCTCGAGCTCGACGACCCCACGGGGGCGATCCGTTCGGCCAGCCGCGACCTGCTGGGGCGTACGCCGCTCGACCTTCGTGACGGCAGCAGGCTGACCCCGGTCGACCTGCAGCGGCAGATCTGGCGGCGGGTCGAGGAGTACGCGGACACCGACGAACTCCGTGACGCGCACAGCACGTGGGGACGCGTGCTCGACGCGATCGCCGACGACCGGCTCGATCTCGTCGAGGGGGAGATCGACTGGGTGGCCAAGTACCGCATGCTCGGTGCGTGGACCGCCCGTCATGGACACGACGACGCGCGCCTCGCCCAGCTCGATCTCGCCTGGCACGACATCCGTCCCGGCCAGGGGTTGTTCCGGCTGGCGGAGGAGCACGGCGCGATCCGCCGGGTCGTCGACGACGAGCAGATCCGGCGCGCTGTCGAGGCACCGCCCACCGACACGCGCGCCGCACTGCGGGGGCGTTTCATCGCCGCCGCCCAGGCAAGCCGGCGCACCTACACCGTCGACTGGATGACGTTCACGGTGCACGACCTGCCCGACGGCACGCTCAGCTGCCCCGACCCGCTGACCAGCAACGATCCCCGGGTTGACGCGCTCATCGACCGGATGGCGCTGGAGCCGCGCACGGCCCGGCCGTTCACCGCGGCGCCGTAGCCCCCGGACGCCGTCGTGGCTGCCTGCCGTGGGTCGGGTAATCTGCACTGGTGAAACTGCGCACCCTTCCCGCCCGCGTGCTCCTCGCATCCGCCGCCGTGACCAGTCTGGCCGTGGTCACCGCCTGCGGAGGTTCGTCCAGCTCGACGAGCAGCCCCTCGGTCTCGAGCAGTCCGTCGCTCAACGCGGCGTCCTCGTCGGCGTCCGCCTCGTCGGGCCCGAGCCCCTCGGCCACTCCGACCGTCAAGAAGAAGTCCGTGAGCAACATCGACGCGGTCACGGTCACGGGGGCCTTCGGGAAGCAACCGACGGTGAAGGGCCCCTACCCGTTCGAGATCACCAAGACCCAGTCGAAGGTGCTCGTCAAGGGCACGGGGGCGACGGTCGAGAAGGCCTCGTACGTGACCTTCAACTACGATCTCACCGACGCCACCACCGGCAAGTCGATCCAGTCGTCGTTCGGGTCGACCCCCCTGACCGCTCCTGTCACCGGGCTCATCCCGGGCTTCACCACCTCGATTGTCGGCAAGAAGGTCGGTGACCGGGTGCTGATGGTCATCAACTCCAAGGACGCCTACGACTCGGCGGGCGGTTCCGGGACAATCCAGGTCGGGGACACGCTGGTCTTCGTGGTCGATGTGCTCGGCGTCAGCCGCACCCAGGCCAGCGGGACCACCGTCACGCCCCCCGCCGGCCTGCCGAAGGTCACGCTCGACTCGAAGGGCTACCCGAGCGTCACCATCGACACGACCAGCACGCCTCCCACCAAGCTCGTGGTGCAGACGCTCATCAAGGGCGACGGTCCGAAGGTGACCGCGGGCGACAACATCCTCGCGCACTACCGGATGTACGACTGGAAGACCGGCAAGCTGGTGGCCTCCGACTACGAGGGCGCTCCCGAGGGGGGATCGCTCGGCACGCTGCTGTCCGCATGGCAGAAGGGGCTCGTCGGGCAGACCGTCGGTAGCCGGGTGATGATCGTGGCCCCGCCGGCCGACGCCTACCCGAACGGTCGGGCGACGCCGAGCATCTCGGCCGACAGCACGCTCGTGTTCGTCATCGACCTGCTCTACGCCTACCAGTGACCGGTGCCGGGCCGGGAGCCTGGGTCGGGTTCCTTCGGGGGCCAGGTCCATGGCTCCCAGATCCCGGCGCGTTCGAGTTCGACCCGGCCCGCCACCACGTCGGCCAACATCTCCGACGCCGATCCGTGCGACGGGAGCCCGGCGGTGCTGAACAGTAGCCCCACCACCGCCGCGACATCGCTGCCGGCGGCGGCCAGTTGCCGCAGCGTCACGGCGCCGTCGCGCTTGGCCAACCGCCGCCCGGACTGACCGAGCGCCAGCCCCACGTGGACGTAGTCGGGCTGGCGGAAGCCCAGCCGGCCCGCGAGCCACGCCTGGCGCGGTGCGGAGTCGAGCAGGTCGGCGCCGCGCGTCACCTGCGCCACGCCCTGCAGCCCGTCGTCGACGACCGAGGCGAGGTTGTACGACGGGGTGCCGTCGCTCCGTACCAGCACGAAGTCGTCGACGAGTCCGGTGACCTCGCCCACGTGCGCGTCGCGCACGGTGTGCCGGGCACCGTTCGCTCGGACCCTCAGGGCGACGGGCCGGGTCAGCGCCCGCTCGGCGCGCTGGGCGCTCGAGAGCCGTGAGCACGTGCCCGGGTAGGGGCGCCAGCCGCTGCCCTGCGAGGCATGGGGTGCCTGCGACGCCTCGGCCACGTCGCGGCGGCTGCAGAAGCACGGGTAGGTGTCCAGCCGGGCGAGTGCCTCGCGGTACATCTCGAAGCGCTCGGACTGGCGCACCGGCTCCGCGTCCCAGTCGAGGCCGATCGCGGCCAGGTCGGCGAGGTGACGGCGGGCGACGCCCGGCGCGGCGGCCACCCGCCGCTGGTCCAGATCCTCGATCCGCACCAGGAAGCCCAGGCCCGCACGCCGGGCGAACAGCCACGCCAGCAGCGCCGTGCGCAGGTTGCCGACGTGCAGGTCGGAGGTGGGACTCGGCGCGAAGCGCCCCGCACCGCTCGACGTCACGTGCCGCACGATACCTGCGTGCCGGGCGGCCACGGGCCACCGGTGTTGGTAGCCTCACACCGTCGTCGGTCCGGTGAGGGGAGGTGGAGAGATGGCAGCGCGCAAGAGCGAACGCCTCGTGAACCTCACCATCTGCCTGCTGGCCACCAGGTCGTACCTGTCACGCGAGCGGATCCGCCGGGCTGTCGAGGGCTACCACGATCTCAGCGACGCCGCCTTCGAGCGGACCTTCGAGCGCGACAAGGACGATCTCCGCGCGATGGGCGTGCCGATCGAGACCGGCAGCAACGATCGGTTCTTCGACGACGAGGTGGGGTACCGGATCGCGCGGGGCAGCTTCGAACTGCCCCCGGTGAGCTTCACGCCCGACGAGTTGAGCGCGCTCGGCGCGGCCACGCGGGTCTGGCATGAGGCGAGCGCCGCCTCGGCCACGGCCTCGGCCCTGGCGAAGCTGCGCGCGGCCGGCGTCGAGCCCGACGTCACCCGGCTCGCGGCGATCGAGCCGTCGATCACGGCCGATGAGCCGGCCTTCGACCTCATCTGGTCGGCCACCCTTGAACGCCGCCGGGTGAGCTTCGGATACCGGGGAGGTCGGCGGCGCGAGATCGAGCCCTGGAGCGTCACCTGGCGAAAGGGGCGCTGGTACGTGCTGGGACTCGACGTCGGGATCGACGAGCCCCGGATGTTCAAGATCTCCCGGGTCACCGATGTGCCCGTGGTGGGTGCCGAACCCGAGAGCTACGTCGTCCCCGCCGACCTCGACCTCGCGGCCCTGGCGCGCAGTCTCGAGCCGGGGGAGCCCGACGCAACGGCGATCGTCGGGATCCGGGGGGACTTCGCGCCGCAATTGCGCCGTCGCGGCGTCCTCGTCGACACTCCGGCCGGGTTGCCCCCGGGTTACGCCGCCTATGAGGTGCCCTACGCCCACCAGGGCGATCTCGTCGGCGATATCTGCGCGGCGGCTCCCGACGTGCTGCCGGTCGAGCCGTCGCAGTTGCGCGACGCGGTGATCGCCAGGCTGCGCGGCGTCCTGACGGCACACGCCGACGCGACGGCGGCGGCGTCATGAGCACCTCCCAGGACCAGGTCGGACGCCTGCTGTCGCTCATCCCCTACCTGCAGGGCCATCCGGGCATCCGCGTCGACGAGGCGGCCGCCGCCTTCGGTGTCAGCCCCGCCCAGATCGTGCGGGACCTGCGGATCGCCTGGATGTGCGGCCTGCCCGGCGGGCTTCCCGACGATCTCATCGAGATCGACATGGACGCCGTCGAGGGCGCCGGTCGGATCGTGCTGAGCAACGCCGACTTCCTCTCCCGACCCATGCGGTTCACCCGCGATGAGGTGATGAGCCTCGTCGTGGCCCTGCGTGTGGTCGCCGAGATGGCCGCCGGCGATTCGGCGGACGCCGTCCGCAGCGCACTCACCAAGCTCGAGGCGCTCGCCGACACCGCGGACACCCGTCGGGTCGCGATCCGGGTCGAGGGCGGCGCCGGCCCCGTGCGCGAGCTGCTGGCCTCGGCGATCTCCCAGGGTGTGCGCGTGCGGCTGACGTACGACGGGCTCGTCCGGGGGCGGACGACGACTCCGGTGGTCGACCCGGTGCGGATAGACCTGCGCGACGGCGCCGCCTACCTTCAGGCGTTCAGCCTCGACCGGCAGGCGTGGCGCACCTATCGACTGGACCGGATCGTCACCGTGGAAAGGATCGGGGAGCCGGCCGGTGACCATGGCGCACCTCCGGCGCCGGTGCGGGAGTGGTTCGACGATCAGCGCGGCGACAACACCGTCACCGTGGCGCTTCGACCCTCGGCGCGATGGATCACCGAGTACTACCCGATGATCGACACGCCCGGCGACGTTGTGGTTCCCGACGGCTGGGAGCCCGCCACGTTTCCCGTCGCGGACCCACGGTGGCTGACCTCCCTGCTGCTGCGTCTCGGCGACGCGGTGCGGGTCGTCGCGCCCCGGGGAGCCGGCTGGGACGCCGTCGAGCGCGCCCGAGAGGCGCTCGCCCTGCTCGGGCCGGGTGACCGGGACGATGCCGACCTCTCCCATGCCGACCCCTCCGGTGCCGGCCGGGCCGGCTGAGTGCGGGGCGTTTCTTGTGGGCAGCCGGCGGGTGGCTATTGTTGAGTGTGGCGCGTCGTGCGCGCCGATCCCCGCCCGGTGGACATCCCCGCCCGCAGGGTGTGAGATCTCATGGACGTCACCGTCTGTGAGAGGAAGGAATCACCATGTTGTCGCACGTCGTCGTGGGGCTGAGCCTGCACCCCTTGGAACTGCTCGGAGGCACCTACGACTGGCTGATCCTCCTGGTGGTCGCGGTTCTGCTGTTCGGTGGTACCCGTCTTGCGGGTATCGGCAAGGGCGCGGGCCGGGCGATCCGGGAGTTCAAGGAAGAGACCGGTTCGCTGCGTGACAGTGACAAGAAGCAGTTGAGCCCGACTCCGGCGGCCCCGGCTTCCCAAGAGGCCTCCAGCGTTCCGCAAGAGGCCGACCCGAAGACCGAAACCGCCTGAGCCTCACTCCGAACCCCCACTCCCATGTCCTTGATGGCTAAACCCCGCCGCCTCGACCTGTCCTGGCTGAAGCCCCCGAAGCCTGCCGAGGACGGTCGGATGGCGCTGGTCGACCATCTGCGCGAGTTCAGGTACCGCCTGATCGTCTCGGTCGCGGCGATGATCATCGTCGCGTTCGTCGCGTGGTATTTCTTCCAGGACCTGTTCGGTGTCGTCATGTGGCCGCTCGACCAGGCGGTCACGGCGATCCAGAGAACTCGGCCGAACCTGCCGATCAAGGTGAGCTACGAGGGCATCGCCTCGCCGCTGTTGCTGCGTCTCGAAGTGTCGGTGATCGCCGGCCTGATCATCAGCTGCCCGGTGTGGCTCTACCAGTTCTGGGCGTTCATCATGCCGGGCCTGTACGCCCGCGAACGTCGGTGGGCGCTGACGTTCCTGGCCAGCGCCATGCCGCTGTTCCTCACCGGTGTCGCGGTCGGCTACTTCATCATGCCTCGCGGCTACCAGTTCATGCTGAGCTTCGTGCCCCAGGACTCGAATGCCCTGTCCCTGCTCGAGGCCAACAACTTCCTGGCCACCGAGATGAAGATCGTCCTGCTGTTCGGCTTCAGCTTCTTGTTGCCGGTCGTCCTCGTGATGCTGAACCTGTTCGGCGTGATCACCGGCGACCAGCTGAGACGGTTCCGCAAGTTCGGCATCTTCCTGTGCTTCGTCTTCGCCGCAGTGGTCACGCCGTCCACCGACCCCTTCTCGATGACCGCACTGGCCCTGCCGATGGCGCTGCTCTACTACGTCGCCGAAGTGATCAGCCGTCGTCATGACGCACGCAAGGCGGCCGCCAACGACCTCGCCCTTGTCGACTGATCCTGCCCGATCGCGACACAACGAGCGTGGGCACCGAGTTCCGCTATGACGGACGCACCCTGACCCTGGTCGTCAACCCGGCGAGCGGCCGTGGACGGGCCGGGCGGCTTCTGCCGCGGGTGTGCGCCGACCTACTGACTGCGCTGCCCGATGCGCACCTGCGGGTCCATCGGACGACCAGCTTCGCCGACGCCCGGCTGCGCTGCATCCAGGCGGTCGACCGGGCCCGCCCTGCGTCCCCAGGCGAACCGGGCGATGTGCTGCTGGTCATGGGCGGCGACGGCATGGCCCACCTCGGCGTCAACGCCTGCGCCGACACCGACGTCGCGCTCGGCATCATTCCCGCGGGCACCGGCAACGATTTCTGCCGGGGGGCCGGACTGCCGACGAGCCCGTCCCGCGCGATCGGGGCCCTGCTCGACGGTACGGTGCGGCGGATCGACCTCGCCCAGGTGACGGGTGACCTGGCCGGGGGAGCCGAACGGCGCTTCGTCGGGTCGGTCGTCTCGACCGGGTACGACGCCCGGGTCAACCGGCGCGCCAACGCCATGCCGGCACGGTTGGGGAGCCTCGCCTACGGCTGGGCCGCGATCAAGGAACTGTCCATGTTCGAGCCCCTGACCTACCGGCTCACGATCGACGGGAAGCCGCTCGACCTTCCCGCGATGCTGGTCGCCGTCGGGAACGCCGGGGTGTTCGGCGGCGGCATGCGGATCTGCCCCGACGCCCGCGTCGACGACGGTGCCCTCGACCTGACGATCATCCATCCGGTGAGCCGGGCCACCCTGTTGCGGCTGCTCCCGGCCATGTACAACGGCGCATTCGTCCGGGATCCCGCGGTGGAGCGGCTCACCGCCCACGAGGTCCGGGTCGACGGCGACGGCCTGTACGCGATGGCCGACGGCGAGGAACTCGGAGAGGTCCCCCTCACCATCACCTGCCGCCCGGTGTGCCTCCCGGTGCTGGCGTGAGCTTGCGGCGATCCCCCTGCCGGAGGTGCCCGACCCCCTTCCGCCTATACTGTGGCGTTCACGGGTTCCGTCGACGCGGCCCTGGACACGAAAGCGAGTACCCGTATGATGCATCCACTGATCGGCCT
>JAJXWF010000113.1 GCA_021781735.1 Actinomycetes bacterium | reverse complement strand
TGATCAGCTACGACCTCGGCGGCGGCTACGGGCATCCCGACCATGTCCGCACCGCTGAGATCTCTCTGGCGGTGGCGCGCGCGGCGGCCCTGCCGTTGCTGCAAACGGTCACCGGCACCCCGGACGGGGCCACCTGGCTCGACCTCGCGGATCAGCTCCAGCCCGTGCGCCGGGCCCTCGGGCACTACCGCAGCCAACTCACCGTCGACGGCGACCACGTGGTGCACGTGGGCGGCCAACGTCAACCGATCGACACCACCGTGGGGCTGCACCGGGTCGGCCCGTGAGGCTGCCCGGCCGCCTCAGCGCGGGAGTTCCCCACCCCGCTCGCCGATGCGCCGCACGATGTCACGGTAAGCGCTCGGACGGGTGAGGTTGCAGCCCAGGTCGTGGTCGGTTTTCCCCCGCCCGTGGTAGTCGGACGACCCGGTGCGGATCAGGCCCAGCCGACCGCCCATGGCGAACAGCAGCGACCTGGTCTCGGGATCGTGGTCCTGGTGGTCGACCTCGATCCCCTCCAGCCCGTGGCTCCGCACGAGCGACTCGAGGTACGGCGCGGTCATCACCTCGCGGTTCCCGCGTCCCCAGGGGTGGGCGATCACCGCGACCCCGTGGGCCCGGTGGAGGAGGTCGATTCCCCGGCCCAGCGGCGTCGAGTAGCGCGGCACGAAGCCCGGACGGCCGTCCGCGAGGTAGTCGCGGAACGCCTCGGCACGGTCGGCGACGTAGCCCTTGTCGACGAGCACATCGGCGACGTGCGGACGTCCGACCGACGGGGAAACGCCGGCCTTGGCCAGCACCTCATCGACGGTGAGCCGGAGCCCGAGGGCGGCGAGCCGGTCGACCATCGCCTGCAGACGCCCGGCGCGTCCCGCCCGCAGCCGGACCAACTCGTCGAGCAGCGGGGACGCCGACGGGTCGCAGCCGTATCCGATGAGGTGCACCGGGCGCCCGTCGTGTTCGCAGGACAGCTCGATGCCTCCGAGGACCTCGAGCCCGGCGCGCCGACCGGCCTCCTGGGCCTCCGGGATCCCGTCGAACGTGTCGTGGTCGGTGAGCGCGATGACGTCCAGTCCGGCTGCGACGGCCGCGAGCACCAGGCCGGTCGGGGTGTCGGTGCCGTCGGATGTGGCCGAATGGGTGTGCAGGTCGATGCGCATGGGCCCATCCTGCCCCGGATGCTCACACGAGTGTGTGCAGGGTCCGCACGGCCACCGACAGCGGAGCGAGCCCCTGCTCGTCGCCGGTCGAGGCGACCAGTGACGCGACCGTGGCGAACCGGGATGAGCCGGCCACCCAGCCGTCGACCCGGACCGCCGGATCGTCGCCGGACGTGCGGGCGACCAGCGCTCCCGCAAGATCCTCGGTGATCGCGTACAGCTCGTCCTGCAACGACGCGCGGGCCATGATCTCCCACTTCGAGCGTCGCGGCAGTCGGTCGATGCGGGCCCGCAGATCGCGGAGCCCGAGCCGCTCCGTCAGCCCGAACCAGCATCCGGCGACGAGCCCGGCCGGGGTGCCGGTGCGCCCCGCGATGTCGATGATCGACAGCGTCTCATGAAGCACCGGCGACAGCGCCACGAGCGAGGCCACGTCGCCGGGCACGCCGGCTTCGGTGAGCCGCTCGCGCGTCACCAGGACCCCCGCCCGCGACGCGGCGTCGAGCATGTCGGGCATCAGCCCGGTGAGCTCGGCCTGCAGCGGGGCGTACCGGTCGATCGTCGCGCGGATGTCGAGCGGGTTGCCGTCGCGCAGCAGGATCCGGCTGGCCTGGTCGACGAGATGGCGGGTGTCGGCCCGGATGCCGGTGCGCACGGACGCCGGCACCCCCGCTCTCGCGGTCATCACCTCGATCCGCCCGGCCGAGAAGATGCTCCGGGCCGCGAGCTGGGCCCTGACCACCTGCGCCGGATCGGCCCCGGTGACCTCGCTGCGCCGATGGTAGGCCGTGATCCCCTGCGAGTGCACGTACCGGTTGACGGCGACCGTGGTGATGATCTCGCGATGCAGCCGGTGGTTCGGCATCTGGTCGCGGTAGCGCTCCTGCAGCACCGAGGGGAAGTACCCGATGAGCCGGTCGGCCACGAACGGGTCCTCGGGAAGGTCGGAGGCGAGGATCTGGTTGCGCATCCAGATCTTGGTCCACGACAGCAACATGGCGAGTTCGGGGTTGGTGAGACCCTCCCCGGACGCGATCCGGCGCGCCATCTCGTCGCGACCCGGCATCTCATCCAGGCGCCGATCGAGATAGCCGGCCTCTTCCAGGCGTTCCATCCACATCTCATGGACGCCCGCCGATGCGGAGGCTCCCGCCACGGCGTCGCTCAGCGCGTCGTTCTGGTCGATGTTGTGGGCCAGGACGAGCCTGGCCACCTCGTCGGCCATCGTCGGCAGCAGCGCGTCCCGCTCGGACATGGTGAGGCGCCCGGCCGCCACCTCGGCGGCCAGCAGGATCTTGATGTTCACCTCGTGGTCGCTCGTGTCGACACCGGCGGAGTTGTCGATGAAGTCGGTGTTGATGCACCCGCCGCGGCGGGCGTACTCGATGCGGCCGCGCTGGGTCCAGCCGAGGTTGCCGCCCTCGCCCGCGACCCTCGCCCGCACCTTGGCGCCGTCGACGCGGACGGCGTCGTTGGTGCGGTCACCGGCGTCGGCGTGGGACTCGTCGGCGGCCTTGACGTAGGTGCCGATCCCGCCGTTCCACAGCAGGTCGACAGGGGCCCGGAGGATGGTGCTGATGAGCTGGGTCGGTGTCATCGCCGTGACGCCCGGCTCGATGCCCAACGCGTCGCGCACGGCGTCGTTGATCGGGATCGACTTGGCGGTCCGCGGGTGTACGCCGCCCCCGGCCGAGATGAGCTCGGGGTTGTAGTCGCTCCACGAGGAGCGCGGCAGGTCGAACAGCCGGCGGCGTTCCGCGAAGGACACCTCGGGGTCGGGATCGGGGTCGAGGAAGATGTGCATGTGGTTGAACGCCGCCACCAGTCGGATGTGGCGGGACAACAGCATCCCGTTGCCGAACACGTCACCCGACATGTCGCCGATGCCGACGCAGGTGAAGTCGGTGGCCTGGCAGTCGAGGCCGAGTTCCCGGAAGTGCCGCTTCACCGACTCCCAGGCTCCCCGAGCGGTGATCCCCATGGCCTTGTGGTCGTAGCCGACCGAGCCGCCCGATGCGAATGCGTCGCCGAGCCAGAACCCGTGTTCGGACGCGATCGTGTTCGCGATGTCGGAGAACGTGGCGGTTCCCTTGTCGGCGGCGACGACCAAGTAGGGGTCGTCGCCGTCATGGCGCACGACGCGTTCCGGCGGGACGACCGACCCCGACGCGTCGATGCTGTCGGTGAGGCTGAGCAGCGACGAGATGAAGCACGCGTAGGCCTCGATGCCGGCGGCCTGCCAGGCGGCCCGGTCGGCCGGGTCGGGCAGCCGTCGTGGCACGAACCCGCCCTTGGCCCCCGACGGCACGATGACCGAGTTCTTCACGGTCTGCGCCTTCGCCAGCCCGAGCACCTCGGTGCGGAAGTCTTCGGGCCGGTCGGACCATCGGATCCCGCCGCGTGCCACGTCGGCGAAGCGCAGGTGGACGCCCTCCACGAGCGGCCCGTTGACGTAGATCTCGTGCACCGGGCGCGGCGACGGGGCGATGTCGATGTCTCCCGGGCGCATCTTCAGCGCCAGTGCGGCGGTATCGCGCTGGAAGGGCGTGAGCGCGCAGTACCAGTTGGTGCGGTCGGTGGCCGCGATCACCGACACGAACTGGCGCATGATCCGGTCGTGGTCGAGCGATTCCACATGGTCGAGGGAGGCGATCAGCGCATCCCGGCGCTCCGCCCACGTCTGGTTCCGGGCCTCGTGGGTGTGGAACAGGTCGGGATTGAAGCGCACCTCGAACATCGCGACGAGGTCCACCGCGAGCTGCGGGTTGGCGAGCAGTGCCCGGGCGACGTAGCTCGCCGAGTAGGGGCTGCCCAACTGTTGGAGGTAGCCGGCGATGGCCCGGAGCAAGGCCACCTGACGCCAGCTGAGGTCGGTGGCGGTGACCAGGGCCGAGAAGTCGTCGGCAGGCACCCGGCCCAGATAGGAGGCGACGAACGCGTCGGTGTAGCGGGCGTGGTCGGCGGGGGTGAGGCGGCGTCCGCGGTCGGGCACGCCCAGGCCGAAGTCGTAGACCATGGCCTCGGCACCGCGCAACTCGAGCTCGTAGGGTCGCTCGTCGATCACCCGGAAGCCCAGGCTGGTGAGGTGGGGCATCACTTCCGACAGGCGCATCGTGGCCCCCACCCGGAACATCTTCACCCGCAGGTCGCTGGGGTCGTCGGCGTCCCCGGGCACCCGCGTGCGGAACCTGATGTCACCGGGCCCGGTGACCTCGTTGAGCGCCATGAGGTCGGCCACCCCCTCGGCCGCCGGGTAGTCGCCCCGGTAGCCCTCGGGGAACTCGATCCCCCGCCGGGCGGTGGACAGATCGCCGACGAGTTCGACGAATTCGTCCTCCCACGACCGCATGGTGGCGACCAGCTGCTGTTCGATCGCGCCGAGGTCGAGGCGGCCGGGGGACTGCCCGTCGGGGAGGCGGACGGTGAAGTAGAGCCGGGCGAGCACCGATTCGGACACCTGCACCTGGTATTCGATCGACTCGCCCCCGAACGCGTGCATGAGGATCGCGGTCATCTGGTGCCGCACGTCGGTGTTGTACCGGTCTCGGGGGAAGTAGACGAGGAACGAGACGAAGCGTCCCCAGCGGCCGGGGCGGGCGAACAGCCTCAACTGTCGTCGTTCCCTCAGGGTGCCCACCTGACGCATCACGGCCGACAGTTCCGGCACCTGGGCGTGCAGGAGCTCCTCCCGCGGGTAGGTCTCGATGATGCTGCGCAGCTGGGCGGCGCTGTGACTGCCCGGCAGGTGCCCACTGAGCCGGACGATCTCGGCCGCCTTGTCCCGCACCATCGGGATGCGCCACACCGACTCGGCGTGCACCGTCGAGCCGAACAGGCCAACGAAGCGGGACTCCCCGATCAGGCGGCCCCCGGAGTCGAACCGGCGCACCCCGACGTAATCGAGCCAGGACGGGCGGTGCACTGTCGAGCGGTCGGAGTCGTGGGTGATCACCAGCAACTGCGGGGGGCTCTCGAGCGGGACGGCGTCGAAACGTCCCGGGCTGTCGCGGCGGATGCCCAGCCCGGTTCCGGGCACCGGCTGGTAGCCCCCATCGACGAAGCGGTGCTCACACGAGCCCAACAGGGTGAAGTTCCCGTCCGCCAGCCAGGCGAGGAACTCGGCCACGGCGTCACGCCCGCCGGCCGGGCACGACGACCGGGCCACCTCATGCTGGGCCTCACCCAGCCGTTCGAGCATGGCGGGGAAGTCGTCGGTGGCGATCTGGACGTGGAACAGCCCGTCGTCGATCGCGGCGTGCAGGGCGTCCGCCTCGACGTCGATGCTCTGGCCCAGTGGCGGGGTGACCTCGACGAAGATCCACGATTCGGCGAGTGCGTCGGACGCGGGTCCGGCGGTGAGGTCGTCGACCTCGACCAGATGACCCTCGGTGTCCCGACGGACGCTGAACTGCGGGTGCGACACCTCATGGATGTCCCATCCCCGGCCGGTGATCGTCATCGTCAGCGTGTCGACGAGGAAGGGGCGGTCGTCGGTGACGACGAGCACGACGGTACGTCCGTGGTCGTCCCAGCCGTCGCGGTCCAGGTTCGGCGTGAACAGGTCGGTGACCGTGGACCCCGGTTGGCGGGTGTGTCCGAGGTCGAGGTGGGCCCGGATGAGTTCGGCGATGATCACCGGGTCGCCCTGGCTCACGTCGAAGGGGTCGACATCGGAAAGCCACAGGTCGATGAGTCGGCGCCGACGCGACGGCGTCCAGTCGTCGAGGGCGTTGCCCCCCGCGCCCGGCCCGCGGCGGGACAGCTGGTGGTCGATGCGCGCGATGACCGGTTCCAGCTCATCGCGGGTCGGACCGGCCGGTGCGGGCTCGGCGGGGGTGGGAGCGTTGTCGCCGGGCCCGGCCCGGCCCACGGTGCCATCACCGGCCTGTTCGTGTTCGGTAGACCTGCCCACCGACTTCTCCATCGCTGACCCCATCGTCGTCGTACGGCGTCCCGCGGAGCCGACGACCCGGGAACCCGGATCCGGGCGGGACCGACCGGCGTCGTTGCCGGTCAGGGCCCACACTAGGCCTCCAGCACCCGCCCCTGCACCGCCGGGCGGGTGTCGGTGTCGCCGTGTCCGTGACGTGGTCTCCACCCGTCGGGAGGGTCGTCGCACGACGCCACCAGCCGCGACCGGCACAATGGCGGCATGCGGATCTCCTCACGTCAGGTCTACGACGCCGACCCCACCACCGTCGTGGCGATGCTGTGCCAGAAGACGTTCCTCGAGGAACTCGGCCGGCGCGCGGGTGCCACCGGCTGCGCTGTCGAAGTGGCCGGGTACACCACGCACGTGGCGATGCAGCTGCCTCCCCCGGAAGGGCTGGCCCGGTTCACCGGATCGCGGCTGGCGATCCGGGAGACCGTCGGGTGGGGAGACCCTGCCCCGGACGGATCGCGCCACGGCACCCTGCGGGTCGACGTCGAGGGACTGCCGGTCGACCTGGCGGGTACCGCGGTCGTGCGCCGCGAGGGACCGACAACCGTCGTCGAGTACGACGGTGAACTCATCGTGCGGATCCCCCTCGTCGGACGCCAGGTCGAACAGCTCGCAGCCCCGGCGATCACCGACGCGTTCGACGTGCAGCAGCAGTTGGGCACCGAATGGCTGGACGCCCTGGCCTGACACCGGCGCCCGACCTTGCGCCACCGGCGTCAGTCCTCGGTGACGAAGACGCCGTCGCCGAGGTCGCCCAGCGCGGCCCGCGCATCCTCCACCGATGCCGGCGTCGCCACGACGTACTCGACGTCCTCGTCGTCGTCCTCGCCGGCGAACCGCTCCCGCACGACCGCCACCTCATGGCCGGCCGAGAACAACGACTCGGCGGCCTCGTCGGCGCGCTCGGCGTCGTCGAAATGGATCCTGGTGACCATGGATGATGCCTCTCGATCGGTGGGGGTTCGGCAACGGGAATCAGGCGCGCTTCTCGTCGCGCAGCAGGTGCAGTTCGTCGGCGGCGTGCCACAACATCTCATGCCCGGTGATCACGGCCTGCACCTCGGGCCGGTCCCACGCCTCGTCGATACCCGACCCGGACGCCACCCTCACGGCCTCGGCGACATCGGCCCCGGCCTCCGGACCGTCGGAGAACCAGGCGATGACCGAGCCCGGAGGCAGTCCGTTCACCACCACCGCGCCGTTTTCGAGTTCGACGTCGTCCTCGCCGGCCGCGAGAACCCGGTCGGCGGGAACCTCCGCCACGACCACGAGCCGTTCGCCGAACCGGGCCAGCGACCAGACCGACGCGAGGACCAGGGCCGCGTATTCGGCCTCCTCGTCGTTCGCCGGTTCGTAGCCGAGGGCAGCCAGCAGCGCGTCGGTCACGGCGAAGGCCGCACGGGGCGGATCGAACTCGGCACCCCAGGCGAGTGACGCCGCGTCGTCGCGACTGACGGGCAGGAAGATCAGCTGTCGTTCCACGATGGCCTCCAGAGGTCGAGGTGCCGGGCACGGCACCCGCCGGGAACCAACGCTAGCGTGACCTGCCCGGTGCCCCCGACGCGGAGGCTTATCCACACCGTCGCTGGCGCCCGGCCGCCGGCCGCGTCGAGACTTGGCCCATGACTTCGACACCGAACACCGCCGTCCACGACCCCGTGCCCCGCCTCGCCACCGTCCAGGGCCTACGGCTGCTGATCTGCCACCCCGAACCTCCGACCGGACCCGATCGGCCCTCGGAACAGCAGACTCCCCTGCCGCTCGACGATGAGGCCGTCCGGGCCGATCCGCCGCTCGATCTCGACCGGGCCGGGACGTGGGTCACCGGCCTGGGCCGCATGGTTCAGGAGGTGCTGCTCGGTCGCCGGCCGGCGGCCCAACTTGCCGGCGCCCTCGACTCACGCTCGGTCGCCTACCTGGCCGCCTGGGCCAAGCGTGGCAGCCTGCGTCCCCGCGTGGTGGCTGCGACCCGCCTGCGGGTGACCAGCGCATCCCGGGTGGAGGGCTGGATCACCTTCCACGGCACCGATAGGGCCTTCGTCGTGGTGCTGTGCCTGCACCGCGGCCAGCACGGGTGGACCTGCCGCGACCTGCGGGTGGTCGCGCCGTCGGGCGGGGTCGCGGCCTGAACCGTGGGCCGGTCAGGCCGCGGCCCCGTGACAGTTCTTGAACTTCTTGCCCGAGCCGCAGGGGCACTTCTGGTTGCGTCCGACCCCCGAGAACGACGCCTTCGCGGCGGTGGCGATGCCCTCCTGCTCGCGGCGGGTTTCGGCCGCACCCTGCTCGTCGGGAGCCGAGTAGGCGAGCCCCGTGACGGCGTGCTCCTCGAGTCCCCTCGCGTGGATCTCCGGCCGCGCACCCGGCGCCGGCGCGAGCGCGGCGGACGGCGTCGCGGACGGGACCCGGCCGCGTCCCATGTCGGCGAGCAACTCGTCGATGTCGACCGGTGTGCCCTCCGCCGTCATGACCGGCGCCACCTGGGGACCGACCTGAACCTCGAGGTTGAACAGGTAGCCGACGACCTCCTCCATGAAGGCTTCCATCATCGCGGTGAACATCTGGCCGCCCTCGCGCTGATATTCGACCAGCGGGTCACGTTGGGCCATGGCCCGCAGCCCGATCCCCTCACGCAGGTAGTCCATCTCGTAGAGGTGTTCACGCCACTTGCGGTCGAGCACGGTGAGCAGCACCTGCCGCTCGAGCTCGCGCATGGTGTCCTCGCCGAGCTCGGCCTCCCGACGGTCGTAGGCGGCCTGGACGTCGGCGGTGAACGCCTCCACCAACTCCTCCTGGTCTTCGACGGCCTCGTACTCCTCGATCTTCAGCCCGACCGGGTAGAGGGTGTGCATCTCGGTCCACAGGTTCGCCAGATCCCACTCCTCGGAGAAGCCCTCGGTGTGCGAACGGACGCCGGCCTCCACGACCCGGTTGACGGTGTCGCGCAGTTGCGACTCGACGTCGGCGCCCTCGAGCACCTTGCGACGGTCGCCGTAGATCGCGTGCCGTTGCCGGTTCATCACGTCGTCGTAGCGCAGGACGTCCTTGCGGACCTCGAAGTTCTGGCCTTCGAGCTGCTTCTGCGCCTCCTCGATCGAGCGGCTCACGAACCGGTTCTCGATGGGCACGTCGTCGTCGAGCTTCGACAGCGACATCGCCCGCTCGATCATCTCGGGCTTGAACAGCCGCAGCAGGTCGTCCTGGAGCGACAGGTAGAAGCGGCTCTCACCCGGGTCGCCCTGGCGGCCCGACCGGCCGCGCAGCTGGTTGTCGATGCGCCGCGACTCGTGGCGCTCGGATCCGATCACATACAGGCCGCCCGCCGCCACCACCTCGTCGTGCTCATCGGCGACCTGCGCTTCGAGGGCGGCGAGCGTCTCGGGCCAGGCGGCCTCGTACTGTTCAGGGCTCTCGACCGGGTCGAGTCCCTGCGAGCGCAGCTCGAGGTCGGCCAGGAACTCAGGGTTACCGCCCAACATGATGTCGGTGCCACGGCCGGCCATGTTGGTGGCGACGGTGACCGCGCCCTTGCGTCCGGCCTGGGCCACGATCGCGGCCTCTCGCTCATGCTGCTTCGCGTTGAGCACCTGGTGCGGGATCCCGGCCCGCTTGAGTCGGGTCGACAGCACCTCCGACTTGGCCACGGAGGCGGTGCCGATCAGCATCGGCTGGCCCTTCGCGTGCCGTTCGACGACATCGGTGACGATCGCGTCGAACTTGGCGTCCTCGGTGCGGTAGATGCGGTCGGGCTGGTCGATGCGGATCATCGGCATGTTCGTGCGGATCGGCAGCACGCCCAAGCCGTAGATCTTCTGGAACTCGCTCTCCTCGGTCTTCGCGGTGCCGGTCATGCCGGAGAGCTTCTCGTACATGCGGAAATAGTTCTGCAGGGTGATCGTGGCGAGCGTCTGGTACTCGTCCTTGATTTCGACACCCTCCTTCGCCTCGAGCGCCTGGTGCAGGCCCTCGTTGTAGCGGCGTCCGACGAGGGTGCGGCCCGTGTGCTCGTCGACGATCAGCACCTCGCCGTTCATGACCACGTAGTCGCGGTCGCGCTTGAACAGCTCCTTGGCCTTGATCGCGTTGTTGAGGTAACT
>JAJXWF010000007.1 GCA_021781735.1 Actinomycetes bacterium | reverse complement strand
ACTGTGCGGGTCGTCAGTCGCTCCTGCAGGAACCCGGTGGTGGGGATGACCACGGACATGGTGAGCATGAAGCCGGTGGTGACCCACTGCACGCTGGTGGCGCTCACATGCAGTTCGGTCATCAGCGTCGGCAGGGCCACCGACATGATCGTCTCGTTGAGGATCACGACGAACGACGCGAGAAGCAGCGTCCAGATGATGAGGTTCTCGGTGCGCCGGTCGAGACTGACCTGCCGCTCGCCCATGCCGTCCCCCACCGATCGATCCTCCGTGCCCGGACGCAGCGGAGTGAACGGTCATCCTACCGACCGGTAGGAGTACTGGAAACAGACTTTCTCGGCTTCCGAGCACACGGACACCCTCTCTCGGCTTCCGAGCACACGGAGACCCTCTCTCGGCTTCCGAGCACACGGAGACCCTCTCTCGGCTTCCGAGCACACGGACACCCGGCCTGCCCCTCGGGCCACCGGATGCTGACCGCCGCCGAACCTCCCGGCGCTGAGGGCGGTCGGTTCCGACCGTGCGGCTGGCGATCTCGACGCTGTTGCTGGCGATCACTGCCGAGTGGCTGGCGACCACTGCCGATTCGACGGAGTTTTCGCCAGCCGGAACAGCGACCGCCAGCCGACCGAGCGCCCCAACGCCGAGACCGCCAGCCGGAACAGCGACCGTCGGCCCTGCCCCGCAGGGTGGCCGGCCTCAGGCCAGGGCATCGGCGGCCCGGATCAACGCGAGGTGACTGAAGGCCTGTGGGAAGTTGCCGAGCAGTTCACCGGACTTCGGGTCGTATTCCTCGGCGAACAGACCGAGGTCGTTGCCCGCGGCGAGGAGCTTGTCCATGAGCACCCGGGCGTCGTCGGGACGCCCGCTCCGCGCGTACTGCTCGACCAGCCAGAAGGTGCACATGAGAAACGCGCCCTCCGCGCCCGCGATCCCGTCACCGCCGTCGGTGACGTAGCGCCGGACGAATCCCCCGTCGAGCAGCTCCTGCTCGATCCGCGAAACGGTGGCGAGCATGATGTCGGAGTCGTAGGCGATGAACCCGGTCTGGGGAATCTGCAGCAGGGCGGCGTCCATCGCGTCGGTGTCGTAGTGCTGCACGAAGCAACCGTCCTTGACGCCCTTGGAGAGGATCTCGGCGCGCAGGTTGTCGCGGTGCCGGCGCCACTTGTCGACGGGACCGTCGAGCCCGTGCCGTTCGACCGCCTGGACGCCGCGATCGAACGCCGCCCACATCATCACCCGGCCCTGGGTGAAGAAGTGCGGATCACCGCGCCCCTCCCAGATGCCCCGGTCGGGCATGTCGAGCTGATGGGTGAGATGGTCGAGCAGGCTCACCTGCAACTGCCACGAGAAGTCGTCCTCGTCCAGACCGTGGTCGCGCAGCCGGGCCAACGCCACCATCACCTCGCCGATGACGTCGGCCTGGTATTGCGCTACGGCGCCGTTCCCAACACGCACCGGCAGCGAATCGCGGTAACCTGCCAGATGCTCGAGGGTGCGCTCCGGAAGCTCCCGTTCGCCCGAGACTCCGTACATGATCTGCAGGTCCTCGGGGTCGCCGGCGATCGCGCGCAGGAGCCACTGGCGCCAGTGCCAGGCGACCCGATGGTGCCCGTGATTCGCGAGCGCCGAGATCGTGAAGGCCGAATCGCGCAGCCAGGTGAAGCGGTAGTCCCAGTTCCGTTCGCCCCCGATCGCCTCGGGCAGCGAGGTGGTCGCCGCCGCGACGATGCCACCGCTGCGGTGCAGCGTCAGCGCCCGGAGCACCGCCAGCGATCGGTCGACGGCAGCGGAGTAACCGCCCTCGGAGCTCAGGCTGGCCTGCCATTCGCGCCAGTGGGCCAGCGTCCGTTCGAGTTCGACGTCGACGTCGGGCGAGTCGGTGATCGGCCGGTAGGACGCCCGCCAGATCAGCACCCAGGTCAGCTGCTGGCCCGCGGAGATATGGAAGCGTCCGGAGTGGCTGCGATCGCGCGGCTGGAGCCGGGGGCCGTACAGCGCGAGCGCATCGGGCCCGGCGAGCGCGACCAGCACGTGCTCACCCGAGTCGGTGTGGTCCTGGCGCACCCAGGGCACGACCCGCCCGTAATCGCATCGCATGACCAGGTCGTGGTCGATGTCGATCTCACCCTCGGTGCACTCGATCCGGCGGACGATCGCGACGGTGTCCTCGAGAGCGGGATCCTCACCCTCGCCCTCGCGGATCGGCATGAAGTCGGTGGTCCGGGCCGCGCCCGTGGGCGTCGACCACATCGTGTCGAGCACGAAGCTGTTCTCGCGATATGACCGCGAGGTCTCCTCGCCGTCGACAGGGACGATGCTCCAGTGGCTGGCGTCGGGGTCACCCAGCAGCCGCGAGAACACCGAAGCGGAATCGAACTGGGGCACGCACAACCAATCGATGCTGCCGTGCGCCAGCAGCGGGGAGGTCTGCCGGTCGGCGAGGATGGCGTAGTCACCGATCGGTGGTTGCTTTGCTGTTCTGTGGCCGCTCATGGCCCCCACCCTGCCATCCACCGGCAACCCCAGGGCCGATCGGCTAGGCCAGTGACGCCTCCCACGCCTCGTGCAGGGCCGCGTAATGGCCGCCGTCGTCGGTGAGCAGCCGCTGAGGCGACCCGTCCTCGATGACCCGCCCGTGTTCGAGGACGAGCACGCGGTCGGCGATCTCGACCGTCGACAACCGGTGGGCGATGATCACCGCCGTGCGATCGGCGAGCAGCGTCTGCAGGGCGTGCTGCACGAGACGTTCGCTCGGGATGTCGAGCGACGACGTCGCCTCGTCGAGGATCAACACCGCCGGATCGGCGAGGAATGCGCGGGCGAAGGCGACGAGCTGACGCTGACCGGCCGACAGCCGGTCACCCTGCTTGCCGACCGACGTGTCGTAGCCGTCCGGGAGCAGCGAGACGAAGTCGTGCGCTCCCACCGCGCGGGCGGCGCCCTCGATCTCGGCGCGCGACGCCCCCGGCGACCCGAACTCGATGTTCTCGGCCACCGTGCCGGCGAACATGAAGTTCTCCTGGGTGACCAGGACCACTGCGCGGCGCAGGTCGGCGTCACTGAGCTCCCTCAGGTCGACGCCGTCGAGCCGCACCGCGCCCTCGCCGGGATCGTAGAAGCGCGACATGAGCTTGGCGATCGTCGTCTTGCCCGCACCGGTCGTGCCCACGAGCGCGACGGTCTGACCCGCGGGCAGGTGCAGGTCGAGGTCGGGGAGGACGGGCTCGCCCGACGCGTAGCTGAACCGCACGTGGTCGAAGTCGACCCGGCCACGGAACGCCCCCGGGCGCGCCGGACGTGAGGGCTCGGGCACGGCGGGGTCCTGCTCGAGCACCCCCGAGAGCTTCTCGAGTGCCGACGACGCCGACTGGAACGTGTTGTAGAACTGCCCGAGATCCTGCATCGGCTCGTAGAACTGCCGCAGGTAAAGCAGGAAGGCGGTGAGGACGCCGACGCTCATCGTGTCGTGCATGGCCCGGAACCCGCCCACGATCAGCACGGTGCCGATCGTCACGTTGCCGATGAGCTTGATGCCCGGCATGAAGATCGCGAACAGCCGCATCGAACGCACGTTGGCGGCCGCATAGCGTCCGGAGAGGTCGGCGAAGATCTCCTGGTTGCGGGTCTCCCGCCGGTAGGCCTGCACCGCCCGGATCCCCGTCATCGTCTCGACGAAGTGCACGATGACCGCGGCCGAGCGCTCGCGCACCTTGCGGAACGTTCGGGTCGACTGGCTGGAGAACCAGCGCAGCAGCACGATCACGAACAGCACCGACGCGAGGCAGATCAGTCCGAGCTGCACATCGAGCACCAGCAGCATGATGCTGGTGCCGAGCAGGGTCAGCACCGCGGTGATCAGCCCGTCGAACCCGCCGGCCAGCAGGTCGCTGATGGCGTCCATGTCGCTGGTCATCCGCGAGACGACCCGACCCGACGTGTACTGGTCGTGGAACGCGACGTCGAGGCGTTGGAAGTGCCGGTAGACCCGTCGGCGCAGGTCGATGAGGGTCTCCTGGCCCACCCGTCCCGACTGCCGCAGGAACCAGATCCGCGAGAACGACTGCACGATCAGCGCGACGAACATCGTCGCGACGGTGGTCAGCAGCGCGGACGCCGAACCGCCCGCCATCAGCGGCGGGATACCCCGGTCGATGCCGCGCTTGACCAGCCAGGGGATCGAGAGTCGCGCGACGTTCTCGGCGACCACCGCGAGCCCCAGGAACCACAGCAGGTGGCGGTAAGGGCGCAGCAGGCTGGCGAGCAGCCGACGGCTGCGACGCCGCAGGAACACCGACGAGGAGTTGTCGATGTCACGGTCGCGGGCGTTCTCGGCGGCCACACCGCGCCAGCGTTCGGCCGGGTCGAGTTCGGCCGCCTGGGGCGCGACGTCGTAGGCGACGGTCACGGCGTCGTCACTCATGCCGCTGCTCCTGCCTGTGATCGCGTTCCATTTCGCCGTCGAGCGCGACCAGCCCCGCGACGATACCGTCGAACTCCTGCTGATCGAGACGGGTCGGTGGATGGGCCGAGGAGTCGGCGTCCCGGCGGCCGGCGCCGCGGGCGTCGGGCTCGGCGCTCATCAGTTCGCGGTATGCGGGAACGGTGGCCAGCAGGTGGTGGTGGGTGCCGAGGTGGGTGATGGTTCCCCCCTGGAGCAGAGCGACCCGGTCGGCGAGCAGCACCGTGGACGCCCGGTGGGCCACCACGATCCCGGTGACGCCGGCGAGCACCCGCTTGAGGGCCTCCTCCACCAGGGCCTCGGTGTGGATGTCGAGCGCCGACAGGGTGTCGTCGAGCACGAGGATCCGCGGGCGGGTGATCACCGCGCGGGCGAGCGCGAGCCGCTGGCGTTGCCCGCCCGACAGGCTCATCCCCTGCTCGCCGATGCGGGTGTCGAGCCCCCACGGGAGACGGTGGACGAAGCCCGCCTGGGCCACGTCGATCGCCTCCTCGACCTCGGCGCCCGTCGCCTCGGGGCGTCCGAGCATGAGGTTCTCCCGCGCCGACATCGAGAACAGGGTGGGTTCCTCGAACGCGGTGGCGACGACGCTGCGCAGGTTCTCGAGCGTCAGATCCCGAAGATCGACGCCGTCGATGGTGATCGAGCCGGCGGTGACGTCGGCGAGTCGGGTGACCAGGGACGCGAGCGTCGTCTTGCCGGCACCGGTACCCCCGACCAGCGCGACGGTCTCACCGGGGGCGATGTCGAGGTCGATGTCGTGCAGCACGTCGTCGTCCCCATCGGGGAACCGGTAGCTGACCCCGTGGAAGCTCAGCCGGCCCTCGGAGTGTTCGAGGGTGCGCGTGCCCCCGGCGATCGATTCGATGGCGTCGAACACCTCGCACACCCGGTCGGCGGCCGTCATCGAGTCCTGCGTGCTCGACAGCAGCAGGCCCATCGCGGCGATCGGCCACACCAGCGACAGCACCAGGGTGATGAATGCCACGAGCGTGCCGAGGGTCAGCCGGTGCTGGGCCGCGGCCAGCGCCCCGACCCCGAGCACCACGATCATCGTGGCCGTCGGGATCACCTCGAGGAACGTCCAGAAGCTGCTCGTGAGCCGCACCCGGGCGAGTTGCACGTCGAACAGGGCCCGGGCGCGCTCGTCGAAGCGGGCGAACATGTGGTCGGAGCGTCCGAACGCCTTGACCACGCGGTGCGCGTGCGCCGACTCCTCGACGGCGCTGGCCACGTCGCCGGTGAGATCCTGGATGCGGCGCGACAGACGGGTGTAGCGGCGTTCGTTGACAAGACTGAGCCAGGAGATCGGCACCACCGACAGGAGCACGATCACCCCGAGCGGCCAGTAGAGGTGCAGCAGCAGCGCGACCACGACGATGATCTGGAGGACTGTCACCACCATGAACAGCAGTCCGAAGCTGATGAACCTGCGGATCGTGCCGAGATCGCTCATGATCCGGCTCAGTAACTGGCCCGACTCCCAGTGCGCGTGGAAACCGAGCGGGAGGCGTTGGAGCTTCGCGTAGAGCTCGGTGCGGATGCCGGTCTCGACGCTGAGGCCGGTCGGGCCGGCCAGCCAGCGGCGGATGAACCAGAAGAGCGCCTCGAGCACACCGAGGAGGGTCGCCAGGGCACCGAGCAGGATCAGCCCCTGACGGTCACGGTGGCTGATCGGCCCGTCGATGAGCCGCTGGGTCACGAGGGGCACGGCGACACTCATGCCGGTGCTGACCATCGTCGCCACCAGCATGAGAACCCAGGTCAGGGCCTCCGGACGCGCATACATGCGCAGCCGCCACAGGGAACTCACACCGCGACGGACACCCGGCGGCGGCGCGATGGACGGCTGCCGGCCGAAGTCGTCCCACCCCGGTGCCCGGCGCAGCGTCGGTGGGGTGGGACCGTCACCTGACCGATCGGAGGTGGATCGTTCAACGACGCGGGATGACACAGTGCACCTGACGTTCCGATGGAGGTTTTGTGGGGGATCGGCTCACCAGCGACACCGGCCGGGAACATGTCCGAACCTACCCCGCCCCTCCTCCAAATACCAAACAATTAGTCCGGCCACATGGCAATAAGCCGGCCCGTAGCCGGCGGGACGCTCGGAGCGTGAAGCCGGGTCAGGACATGGTCGCGACGAGCACGGCCTTGATCGTGTGCATGCGGTTCTCCGCCTGATCGAAGACGACCGACGCCGAACCCTCGAACACCTCGTCAGTGACCTCGAGCGCGTCCATGCCCGTCGCCTGGAAGATCTCCTCGCCGATCGTGGTCAGGCGGTCGTGGTACGCGGGTAGGCAGTGCAAGAACCTCACGTCCGGGTTGCCGGTGGCCTCGAG
Source organism: Actinomycetes bacterium (assembly GCA_021781735.1). GTDB lineage: Bacteria > Actinomycetota > Actinomycetes > Propionibacteriales > Propionibacteriaceae > JAJYQH01. Next base: position 38,918 of record JAJXWF010000007.1, on the reverse strand, counting down.
CACGCTCCGGTTCACCTGGTAGTCGCGCAGGGCGGCGATTCGCGACTGCCACACGTGCTTGCCCTCGCCCATCGACACCCACACGTCGGTGGCGATCGCGTCGACCCCCTCGACACCGGCCCGCACGTCGTCGGTGATCGTGATCCTCGACCCCGATTCGGCGGCGAGCCGCGCGGCGGCGTCCCGCACCTCGGGCCCCGGCTGGAACTCCGGGGGGGCGACGATTCGCACGTCCATGCCCATCAGCGCGCTCGACACGAGGATCGAGTTGCCCATGTTGAACCGGGCGTCGCCGAGATAGGCGTAGCTGACCTGTTGGAGCGGCTTGCCGACGTGCTCACGCAGGGTGAGCTGGTCGGCGAGCATCTGGGTGGGATGCCACTCGTCGGTGAGCCCGTTGAAGACGGGAACCCCGGCGTAGGCGGCGAGCCTCTCGACCCGCTCCTGGCCGAAGCCTCGGTATTCGATGCCGTCGAACATGCGGCCGAGCACCCGGGCCGTGTCGGCGATCGACTCCTTGTGCCCGATCTGCGACCCGGTCGGATCGAGATACGTCGTGCTCGCGCCCTGGTCGGCCGCCGCCACCTCGAACGCGCACCGCGTGCGGGTCGAGGTCTTCTCGAAGATCAGCGCGATCGCCCGACCGGACAGGCGCTTCCGCTCCGTGCCCGCCCTCTTCGCCGCCTTCAACGCGGCCGCGAGGTCGAGCAGATGCGACCACTCGTCGGCGGTGAAGTCGAGTTCCTTGAGGAAGTGACGTCCGGTCAGCTGCATGTGCCGATCTTGGCAGAACCGACCGACGGCGGCGAGTGTTCGGGACACCGGTGGAACCCGCTGCTCCCCCGCCGGAGCGGGCCCGCGGCGCGCGCGCCGGTGGACGTGGGGCTGGGTAGGCTATCGAACATGATCGCTCGGTTCGTCGCCAACGCCGCGGCCCTGGCCCTGGCCACCTGGCTGATCCCCGGCATCGTCATGCAGGGTGGCGGCTACACCCAGCGGGCCATCACCCTGGTGATCGTCGCCGCCGTCTTCGGCGTGCTGAACAGCCTGGTCAAGCCGGTCTTCAAGTTCTTCACCGGCTGCCTCATCCTGATCACCCTCGGACTGTTCGTCTGGGTGATCAACGCGTGCATGCTGATGCTCACCAGCGTGATCTGCACCCATCTCGGCGTCCCGTGGCATGTGACCGACTGGTACGCCGCGTTCATCGGTGCGTTGCTCGTCGCGGTGGTGAGCTGGCTGCTCGGGTTCACGCTGAAGGACCGCTCGTGAGCGATGAGGGCGCGCCTCGTCTCGTGTTCGTGTGCTGGGGGAACATCTGCCGCAGCCCGATGGCCGAGCGGGTCGCCCGACAATGGTTCTTCGACGCCGACGTCAACGCCCTGATCAGCAGTGCCGGGGTGAGCGACGAAGAGGTGGCGAACCCGATGGACCGCCGCGCGAAGCGGGTCCTCGAGGACGCCGGCTACGAAGCCGCCGGCCACCGGGCCAGGCAGATCACCGCCGACGACATCCGGCGAGCCGATCTGGTCATCGCGGCCGAACAGCATCACGCCTCCCACCTGCGACGGCTCATGTCCGACGCCGACAACATCCGGCTGATCAGCGACTTCGACCCCCACGCAGAGCCGGGAGCTCCGCTCCCCGACCCGTGGTACGGCGACCACGGCGACTTCCTCGACACGCTCGACGCGATCGAGCGGGCCATGCCCGGAATCATCGGGGCGGTCCGTAATCTCCGCTGATCCGTCCCGGCGCCGAGGGCCGGCACGGCCATAAGCTGGGCGCATGTTGTTCCTTGTGGGAAGTGGACCGTCCGAGAGTCTCGACGAAGTGCACGACCAGTTCGTCGAGGACGCCAGACGCCGCGGCGGGGTGATCGCGATCGCCGCCCTCGGAAGCGAGGACGAGGCCGAACAGTTCCTGCCCGACTACGCACAACCGATCCTCAAACGGTGGCCCGAGGCGGTGATCGAACCGATCTTCCTCGACGACGAGGGGGCCACGGTGTGGCCCGACGGGTTCGAACGGCTCGCCGGGCTCGTCGTCTGCGGCGGATGGACACCGGGCTACCTCGACGCGCTCATCCCCCGGCGCGACGCCATCTCCACCCTCGTCCGGGGCGGCATGCCCTACCTCGGCTACTCCGCCGGCGCGATGATCGTGGCCCGGCATGCGATCGTCGGCGGGTGGAAGTACCAGGGACGCGTGCTGGCGCCGGAGATCGTCGGCGAGGGACTCGAGGAGCTCACGATCCGTGACGGGCTCGCCCTCATCGGCCCCTCGGTCGAGACGCACAGTGACGTGTGGTCCAACCTCGAGGTCGCACTGGCCGCGCTCGAGGCGTCCCCCGCCCACACCGCGGTCACGATCGACGAGGGCACCTGCCTCGCGGTCGATCCGGCGTCCGGGCGCACCAGCATCATCGGCGCCGGGCGGGTCTACTGGCTGCAGAAGGATGGTGCGCACGTGATGATCAGCCACGAGCAGGCGCCACCGGCCTCGCCGGCCGACCCCCCCGCCCTCGAGGACCCGCACTCCACGGTCAAGCCGAGCCAGCTCCCGCGGCACATCCCACCGCACCCGCACTCCGAGCACCCCGACGCCGCCGAGGCGCCTCTGGCGACCGACCCGCCGGAGGCGCGTCATTGAGGTGGCAGCCCCGCCCGCGGGCATGTCTGGTTGAGCACTGCCGCCGTGGGGATGGCAAGCTATGACCATGCACATCCTCGTGGTGGACGACGATCAGGCCGTCCGCGACTCCTTGGCGCGCTCGCTGCAATACAGCGGCTACGAGGTGAGCACCGCCACCGACGGACTCGAGGCGCTCGCGAAACTGTCCGCGATCCGGCCGGACGCCGTCGTCATGGACGTCATGATGCCCCGGCTCGACGGACTCGAGGCCACCCGGATGCTGCGCAGCACCGGCAACGACGTGCCGATCCTCATCCTCACGGCCCGCGATGCGGTCGGCGACCGGGTCGACGGTCTCGATGCCGGCGCCGACGACTACATGGTCAAACCCTTCGCGCTCGACGAACTGCTCGCGCGCCTTCGGGCACTCACACGACGCCAGCGACCCGACCGCGATGCGGAGGACCAGACCCTGGTGTTCGAGGATCTCGTGCTCGACACGCAGAGCCGGGAGGTCACCCGCCGGGGCCGCCGGATCAGCCTCACCCGCACCGAATTCGCGCTGCTCCACGTCTTCATGGAGCACCCACGCCGGGTGCTCGAACGCAACTGGCTGCTCAACGAGGTGTGGGGATACGACTTCCCCACCACCGCCAACTCGCTCGAGGTGTACATCGGGTACGTCCGCCGCAAGCTCGAGCAGGAGAATGAGCCCCGGCTCATCCACACCGTCCGCGGCATCGGTTACGTCCTGCGTGAAACACCCCCGTGATCCCTGCGCGCCCGATCCGTCAGTGGCTGGGTTGGCGCCCGGCCCGGACGCTGCGCCGCGCCATCGGGATCCTCATCTCGCTGTGCGTGTTCGGCACCGTGCTCGCCGTGGCCGTGACGGCGTACATCGTCACCCGCACGAGCCTGTTGAACCAACTCGACAACGAGCTGATCACCGTCGCCGGGTTCATGTCCCCGCGCATCGCCGATGACGTCGAGGGCATGGGCGGGCTCAACAACGACGCGCTCAACGCGGCCAACGTCGCGCTGTTCGTGCTTCAGGCCAACGGCGACGTGATCCGCGTCCAGGACGCCACCGTCAACCTCGACCCGGGTCCTCAGGAACTGGCCGTCGCCCGCACGGGCACCGGAACCAGTTCTCGGACCATGATCGGACCCTCCGGCACCCGGTACCGCATGGTGGCCGTGCCGATCAATCTCGGCGGCGGCACTCCGGCTGCGCTGGTGTTGGCCCGCTCGACCGCACCGACGGACGCCGTACTGCGGTCGCTGCGCATTGCCCTGCTCATCGTGGGTGTGGCCGGAAGCCTTGTCGCGATCGCGCTCGGCTGGTCGGCGTCCGAATCGGCGCTGGCGCCGGTGAGGCAGGTGTCGCGGGCACTGGCCCGGGTCACCGAGACCGACGAGTTGCGCCCCGTCGATGTCGAGGGCAACGACGAACTGGCCGAGGTCACCCGATCGTTCAACACGATGGTCAACACGCTGCAGTCGTCGCGTGAACGCCAGCGGCGGCTCATCGCCGACGCCGGTCACGAGTTGCGCACCCCCCTGACGTCGATGCGCACCAACATCGAACTGCTCGTCGCCGACGACAAGACGGGCATGCTGCCCGAGGGGGCCCGCAGCGAGATCCTGCGCGACATCGCCGCCCAACTGGGCGAATTCACCTCGCTCGTCGGAGACCTCGTCCAACTGTCCCGCGAGGATCCGGTGGCCGCCAGCCCCGAACCCCTGGACTTCCGGGACATCGTCGAGTCGGCGATCATCCGAGCCCGTCGACGGGGGCCCGGACTGCGCTTCGATGTGCAACTCGAACCGCTGTACATCGTCGGCGAACCGGACACCCTCGAGCGGGCCGTGACGAACCTGCTCGACAACGCGGTGAAGTTCTCCCCACCGCAGGGCACCGTGCACGTCCACCTGCAGGGAAACCAGTTGCGCATCGCCGACGAGGGGCCGGGGATCGCCGAGGACGATCTCGCCCACGTGTTCGACAGGTTCTACCGCAGCGACCGGGCCCGGAACACGCCGGGCACCGGACTCGGCCTGTCGATCGTCGCCCACACGATCCTCGCCCACGGCGGCAGGGTCACCGCCGGCAACGTGCCCGGCGGCGGAGCCGAGTTCATCGTCGACCTTCCCCCCAGCCCCGAGGCTCAGGAAACGCAAGCCGGTGCTGACACCCCGGTGTCCGCCGGGCGCAGCCAATAACCCGTCGAGGGGCCGGGACGCGACGCGTCCGGGACTGGGGGCCGGGATCAGTCGCGCAGAGACTGAGCACCGGGTCGGCTTCGCGAGACCGCTGCCAGCAGCGTCCGCACGGCCGGCGACACCGGGCGGCGTCTCAACGGCCGGCGAAAGCAACGGGAGCCGTCTCAACGGCTGGCGAACACTGCTGCGGCTGGCGAAAACAACGCCACATCAGCAGACATCGCCAGCAACTCAGCAGACATCGCCAGCACAACCGGCGAAATCGCCAGCCGCCCAGCCCCGCGCGCGGTCAACTGGGACGCCGCTCGGTACGCACCTGCCTGCCGTGCTGATCCGCCCACCCGTGCCACCCCGACGTCCCCACCGATCCGCCACCCCGACGTCCCCACAGATCGCGCCTCCCCGGCGGCCAACAGGTCACGCCTCCCCGACGTCCCCACCGATCCGCCACCCCGGCGTCCCACAGATCCGCCACCCCGGCGTCCCACAGATCGCGCCTCCCCGGCGGCCCTACGGCGCACGCCTCCCCGGCGTCCCCGCGGATCACGCCTCCCCGGGGTCCCCGCGGATCACGCATCCCCGGGGTTCCCACAGATCCGCCATCCCGGCGTCCCACAGGTCACGCCACTCCGGCGTCCCCTCGGCGGGGCGGCCGGCAGTCCCAGGGCAGATGCGTCGGGAGTGACCGGCGCGGCCCGTGCCGCTCCACCCGGACGCCTCGCGCGATCAGTTGCTCGACGCGGTAGCGGTGACCGCGGTAGGGCTCGAGCGCGGCCGCCACCTCGGTGGCATCGACCGGGTCGCGGCCGAGTAGCGCCCGGCCGATCGCCCGGGGCACGTGGTAGTCGCCAACGCTCCAGGCGTCGGGATCTCCGAACGCCTGCTGCCGGGTGATCGCCGAGGTCCATTCGCCGACCCCCGGGACGGAGCGCAGGGCCACGTCTGCTCCCCCCACGTCGATCCGCTCGAGGGCCGCCGCCCGGCGGGCCGCGCCGACCACGGTAGCCGAACGCTTCTGCTCGACGCCGGCCCGCAGGTAGTCCCAGGACGGGATCGCGGCCCACTGGCGCGGGATCAGCGGCAGCCGCATCCCGGACGCCGGATGGCCCGACACCCCCGCGGGTCCGGGCGCCGGTTCGGCGAAGCGCAGGGTCAGGAGCCGGATCGAGCGGAACGCCTCGGCTCCGGTGACCTTCTGCTCGATGATCGTGGGCAGCAGGGTCTCACAGACCCGGTCGGTGGCGCCGACCCGCAGGTGGGGATGACGGCGCCATCGCTCCCGCAGCGCCGGGTGATCGGGGGCGAAACCGGCCGGATCGTCGTGGCATCCGAGCAGCCGCGGGCACTGGCACAGGGCCCACGCGGCACCCGGACCCCACGCTCGCGCCTCGACATCGCCGCCCCGCGGGGCGAGATGCATGAGCACTCCCCCGTCGGGCGTGACCGACGCCCGCCACCACCCGGACCCGGCCCGCCGGTGGGTGGGATCGCCCGGGCCGCGGACGAGGCGTCCGATCATGTCGAGACGGTCCGCGACCCCGACCAGCACCCGAAGCTGCTGGTCATCGGCGCCGGCCCGGGTCACGGTTCGCCGGTGGGGTTGACCGTCACCCACTCGGCGACGGGCGCAGGCGCCTTTCCGCACGACTCCGGCAGGTCGGGCGCGCCCTGGGCGCCGACCTCGTAGAGCCAGCGGCGTCCATCGCGATGGGTGACCCCCACGCGTGCCGTGCGCCCGAGCCACTCGACGGCGTCGCCCTCGGCGTCGCCCTCGAAGGCCAGGGCGGTGGGATCGGTCTCACCGATCGCGGTGCGCAGGGCGATGTCGACCGCCTGCAGCGGCCGTGGCAGGGCCGTGCGGCCGCGCTCATGGCGGGCGCCCGGCAGCACGAGGCGTCCGGACGCCGCCCCGGCCAGCGCATCGAGTGCGAGCGTCTCGGTGACCCACGCGAACATCTGCGCCGTGGGAAGCACGACCGCGGTGGGGGCGAAGCGGTGGCCGTTCAGGTGGGAGGACTCCCACACGCGCGCCGCGCCGACCTCCCGCGTGGCGGCCTCGGCGATCGGGCGCGACTCGATCGCGCAGCACCGGTCGCGCTTGCCATTGGTGCAGATGAACAGCACCGGCGGTGCCGGGTGGAACCCGGCCGGCGGCCGCGACGCCGACGCGAGGTGTGGCAATTTCCCGATGAGGTCGTCGAGGACGCCCGGAAGCTCGGCCTCGCCGACGTCACGGCGCCCGAGCCACGGCGTCATGAGGAAGTTGCCGGCCACGAACACGGTTCGGGTCTCGGGCAGGTCAGCCACCCGCGTGTGGGGGCGTCGGATCAGCACGACCTTGCCGCCCATGGCCCCGACCGCGGCATCGAGCCGTCCGCCGAGTTCGGGGTCGAGCCCCGACTGGATCAGCGCGGAGCGGCCCCACGGCCCCGGCTGCTCGACCGCGATCCAGAACCCGGCGGTCGGTGAGGTTCCCGCGGTGGGATGGGTGGACCCCCTCCACTGGAGAGAACACCGGGTGATGTCGTCGGCGCGCATGGGACCCATTGTGCCGTCCGGACAAGCCCTCTCCGACCACGTCGGCAGGGTGTTGCGAACTCGTGCCGATTAGCTTACCATTTGGTAACTAGTTGGATGCGGGTTCACTCCGTCCCGGTCCGATCCGCCGCAACGACGCCGCGAAAGGTTCATCATGTCGTCCACCCCGCACTCGTTCGAAGTCGAGTCCGTCCTGTCCCAGCTGAGCCTCGAGGAGAAGGCCTCACTCACGAGCGGCTCGCACTTCTGGTACACGCAACCGATCGAGCGGCTCGGGGTCCCGCGGATCATGGTCTCCGACGGCCCGCACGGGCTGCGGGCCCAGCCCGACACCGGTGACGGCGGCGACCACGTCGGCCTCGGCGGTAGCCTGCCGGCCACCTGCTTCCCGACCGCGGCGGCGATCGCGTCGTCGTGGAGCCCCGCACTGCTGCGCCGGATCGGCGAGGCCCTCGCCGAGGAGGCCCGCGCGATCAACCTGTCGGTGATCCTCGGGCCGGGCATCAACATGAAGCGATCGCCCCTGTGCGGACGCAACTTCGAGTACTTCAGCGAGGACCCCTTCCTCGCCGGCGAGCTCGCGGTCGGCATCGTCGACGGCATCCAGTCCCGCGGCGTCGGTGTCTCGGTCAAGCACTTCGCCGCGAACAACCAGGAGACCGACCGCCTGCGGGTCAGCGCCGACGTGTCGATGCGGGCGCTGCGGGAGATCTATCTGCCCGCGTTCGAGCGGGTCGTCACCGCGTCCCAGCCGTGGACGATCATGTGCAGCTACAACAAGATCAACGGCGTGTCGTCGTCGGAGAACACGTGGCTGCTCACCGATGTGCTGCGCGACGAGTGGGGCTTCCGGGGACTCGTCGTCAGCGACTGGGGCGCCGTCTACCACCGGGTGCCCGCGGCGAAAGCGGGACTCGACCTCGAGATGCCCCCGACCGCGGGCAGCCCCGCCGAACTCGTGGACGCCGTACGCTCCGGCGAACTCGACGAGCAGGTGGTCACCGACCGGGCCCGCGCCGTCCTCACGCTGGTGGCCAAGGGGTCCCATGTGCTCGAGCTCCACGAGACCGCCGACCTGGACGCCCACCACGCGCTTGCCCGCGAGGCCGCGGCAACCTCGGTGGTGCTCCTGAAGAACGACGACAACATCCTTCCCCTGGCCACCGACCGCCGGCTCGCAGTCATCGGCGAGTTCGCCCGCACCCCGAGGTTCCAAGGGGCGGGCAGCTCCCAGGTGAACCCCACCCGGATCGACACCGCCCTCGACGCCCTCACCGCCGCCTTCCCCGAGGTCACCTTCGCCGCCGGTTTCGGCGTCGACGACCCCGCGCACGATGACGTCCTGGCCGACGAGGCCGTGACCGCCGCCTCGGCGGCCGACGTGGTCGTGGCCTTCCTCGGGCTTCCGGGCAGCTACGAGTCCGAGGGATTCGACCGCACCCACATGCGTCTGCCCGAGAGCCAGCTCGGCCTGCTGGCACGCCTCCGCGCGGCCAACCCCCACCTCGTCGTCGTGCTGGCCAACGGCTCCACCATCGAACTGGGGCAGGTGACGCCGCACGTCAAGGGCCTCGTCGAGGCCTGGCTGGGCGGTCAGGCGTCCGGGTCGGCGGTCGTCGACGTGCTCATCGGAGCGGTGAACCCGTCGGGCCACCTCGCCGAGACGTTCCCGCTGCGCCTCGAGGACAACCCGTCGCACCTCAACTTCCCGGGCGACTCGGGCCACGTGAGCTACGGCGAAGGCCTCTACATCGGCTACCGCGGCTACGACAAGGCCGCCCGCGGGGTCGCGTTCCCGTTCGGCTACGGGATGTCGTACACCACGTTCGACTACGACGACCTGCAGGTGTCGGTGACCGGGTCCGTCGCCGACGGGACGCTCGCGGCAACGGTCAGCGTGGCCGTCACCAACACCGGCGACGCGGCCGGCGCCGACGTCGTGCAGATCTACGTCCGCGATCCCGAGTCGACCGCGGGCCGCCCCGTTCGCGAGCTCAAGGGCTTCGCCCGGGTCGACCTGCAGCCGGGCGCGAGCGAGACCGCCACCGTCCGGCTCGACCAGCGGGCGTTCTCCTACTGGTCCGACCTGCTCGACCGCTGGGTTGTCGAGGCCGGCGAGTTCGTCATCGAAGCCGCCTACGATTCGCGCACGATCGCGGCGTCCACATCGATCACCATCGACGCCCCGCCGGTGGCCGCCCCGCTCAGCGCCGAGTCGACCCTGCAGGAGTGGTTGGCCGACCCCCGCGGCGGTGAGATCCTCCGGTCCGGGCGACACGGAACAGTGGCGATCCTGGCCGACCCCGAGATGGTCGCGGTGATCGGGAATTTCCCGATGAGCGCCCTGGCCTCATTCGGCATGAGCCTCGACAAGGCTCAGCTCGCGGCCGCCCTGGCGGAGGTCTCGCAGCAGTGATTCCCGGCCGTTCCACCACGGGCCATGGTCTGTGGGCCCGTGGTGGAATGGCGACATGGACACCTTCCACGTGACCCCCGGCGGACCATCGGTGCTCATCACCATGCCGCGGCTGCACCTGCGCAAGGCGTCAGTCGGTCCGATGGACAACAACGCCTACCTGCTCACCGACCTCGCGACCGGGGAGCAGTGTCTGGTGGACGCCGCCGCCGATCCCGATCGACTCGCCCGACTCGTCGACGAGGGCAGCGGACGCCTCGACCTGATCGTCACGACCCACCGGCACCGCGACCATGTTGGCGCGCTGGCGGCGCTGGCGGGCCGACCCGGGGTGGCCACCACCGCCGGTGAGACGGACGCCGACACGCTCCCGGTGGTGCCGGGGCGACGGCTCACCCACGGCGACACGATCGACCTCGGCGAGTCACGGCTGCGGGTGATCGGACTGCGAGGCCACACGCCGGGCGGCGTCGCCCTCGAATACACCTGCCCGGTCACCGGAACGGTCCACATCCTCACGGGCGACTCCCTGTTTCCCGGTGGGGTCGGCAACACCCACGGATCCGGTCGGGACTTCGATCAGCTCCTCGCCGACGTCGAGAAGCGCCTGTTCGAGGTGTACCCGGACGCCCACATCCACCCCGGACACGGCGACTCGACGACGGTGGCGGCCGAGCGTCCCCACCTCGCCGAGTGGCGCGCCCGGGGCTGGTGAGCGGCCAGGCGAGTGACCCCGGGGGACGGGGAGCCGTCGGCCCCACCCGTCGGGACGACTCCTCGGTCACCACGACCTCCTCGCCTCCCGACGCCTTCCGGTGCGCGCAGCAGCGGGGTGGCCTGACGAACGACGGTTCGCCGCCCCCGAGCGCCACGAAGCAGATGCGGCTGAAGCGGCCCCCGAGGCCCCCACGGGCGACCACCACGCCCCTACGACCCTTTCGACCTCGCGGCTGGGGACGACGGTGCGCACTCCGGGGCGACCACCCATCGGAAGTGGCCGGGATCCCCTGTCGCATCCGGACGGTACCCCCTTCCGAGTCGACCACCACCGACACCAGACCAGTGCTCCGACACCCTGGCGGTCCGCTCAAACCGCAGGCGATCTGCCACCTCTCAGCGGCCGGAAGCGCGCGAGGCGCCGGTTTCCCGCAGATTCGGAGGCATTCTGCGTGACATGGTGAAGGACGTGACAGATGACAGTCAGCAGCACGGGCCCACGAGACGCGAGGTGCTCGGCGTCCCCCCGGCCACCGACCGGGCGGCCTGGGAGGCGATCCCAGCCACCCTCATCGACCCGATCGTGCGAGAGGCGTCGGCGTCCCTCGACGAGCCGTGGCCGACACTGCCGGCGTCCGAGTACCTCCTCTACCACCGCACCGGGGATCGGCACCGCTACGAGCAACGCATCTGGGCTCGGCGCGACCGGCTCACCCGGGCAGCCATCGCCGCCGCGCGAACCCTCGAACCCCGCCACATCGACGACGTCATCGACGGGGTGTGGGCCTGGTGCGAGCAGAGCACGTGGTGCTGGCCGGCGCACGACGACCATGGCGGGACCCCGGGCCGGCATCTCCCCGACAGCGACCGGCCCTTCCTCGATCTCGGCGCGGGCGAGGCTGTGGCCCAGCTGGCCCTGGTCGATCACCTTCTGGGCCGGGAACTCGACCAGTACGCCCCCGGACTTCGTGCCCGCATCCGCCGCGAGGCTCGACTGCGAGTCTTCGAGCCGTTGATCGAGCGGCGCGACTGGCCGTGGCTCGGGTCACCGGATGGCGCCGACAACTGGAACCCCTGGATCCACTCGAACATCCTGGTCGCCGCATCCGCCCTGCTCACCGCCCCCAGCCGGACCCGGATGGTGGCCCTCGTCCTCGAAGGTCTGCGGAACTTCCTCAACGGGCTCCCGGCGGACGGCGCGGTCGACGAGGGCTACAGCTACTGGTGGGTGGGGGCCCTTCGGGCACTGGAGGCGGCCGAACTGCTCCGACGACTGAGCGGGGGCACTGTCGACCTCGTCACCGAATACCCGTCCCTGCGCGCAACCGTCGACTTCCCCCGATCGCTGTTCATCGGGCCCGCCTCGGTCGACGCGAGTGGTCACATCGAGTCCGACTGGGTCGTGAATGCCGCCGACGGCCCCGCACGGGTGACCGACGCGCTCCCCTGGCACTCGCTCTACCGGACGGCGACCCGACTGGAGGATGCGGAGGCTGCCGCATTCGCGGTCGCTCATCGGCCCGCCCGGCCCCGGGCCGCGCTCGGATTGGGGCGACTCGTCGCCCACCTGTGCGACGACACCTGGCTCGGCGACCCCCGCGTCACGGTTGCCCTCGACCGGGACGTGTGGCTCGGCTCCATCCAGACCCTTGTCGCCCGCGAGCGTGCTGGAACGGCGACCGGGCTCGCCCTGGCCGCCAAGGCGGGGCACAACGGCGAGCATCACAACCACAACGACGTGGGTGGCTTCATCGTGGCGGTCGACGGCGTCCCGGTGATCGTCGACCCCGGTCGCACGACCTACACAGCCCAGACGTTCGGCCCCGATCGCTATAGGCACTGGGCGCTCACCAGCGAATGGCACAACGTGCCCGCCGTGCACGGCCGACCCCAGCGACCGGGCCCCGAATGGGCGGCCACCGAGGTTGCGGTGACTCTGGCTCGTGGGCCCGCCGAACCCACGACCCTCTCCTCCAACCTCGCGGGGGCCTACGGTTCGGATCCGCGCGTGTGGACCCGCACCGCGACCCTCCGGCGCGGGCACCCGGCAGTCGAGATCGAAGACCACTGGTCCGTGGATGGGGTCGACCCGGCAGCTCACGTGATCCGGCTGATCGTGGCGGGCAGGGTCGACGACCTCGGGGACGGCACGCTCAGAGTCACAGGCCCGGAGGGCACAACGCCGCTGGTGGTGAGATTCTCGGGCAATGGGTTCACCCTCGAACGCCGACATCTGGAGGATCCGATGCTCTCTCACGTGTGGGGCGAGTCACTGATCCGGGTGAACATCCTCGCGCCGCACGAGGCGGGGGCACACCGCATCCGCATCGAGCCCGACACCACAGATCCCCACGCAGGGCGGCGCACGGCCGCGAGCCGGCGTTAGGTCGGGCCTGCGTCCGGGTGCCGAACGCTGCGTGAGAGACGCCTGCCACAGCCGGACGATCACCGGGGTTGCGCGGGTCTCGCCCCTTGCGCCCCCCGCGCGACAAGGTGGGGGCACACACCATCGAGCCCAGGAGCCGAACGTGGAAGTCGTGATCTGTGACGACAACGAGCGGGTAGGACGCACCGCCGCCACCCTGATCGCCGAGGTCGTCAGCCGCCGTGGTCCCGCATCCGTGCTCGGAGTGGCCACCGGCTCCAGTCCCCTGACGACCTACGCCGCGCTGGCCGACCTCGTCACGACCGGTCGCCTCGACCTGTCGCGCGCCCACGCATTCGCGCTCGACGAGTACGTCGGGCTCGGGGCGGGCCATCCGCAGAGCTACCACAGCGTGATCCGACGTCACGTCATCGAGCCGCTTCGGATGGATCCCGGCCGGGTGCACGTGCCCGACGGCACCGCCTCCGACCTCGACCAGGCCTGCCTCGAGTACGAGCACGCGATCGCCGACGCCGGAGGCGTCGACATTCAGATCCTCGGCGTTGGCACCAACGGGCACATCGGCTTCAACGAACCCAGCTCGTCGCTCGCGTCGCGTACGCGCGTCAAGACCCTCACCCAGCGAACCCGCGAGGACAATCGGCGATTCTTCGACTCCCTCGACGACGTGCCCACCCACTGCCTCACCCAGGGACTCGGCACGATCATGGACGCCCGCGCCGTCGTCCTCGTGGCGACGGGGGCGCACAAGGCCGACGCCGTGGCCGCGGTCGTCGAAGGACCGGTGACCGCCCGACGTCCGGGATCGGTACTGCAGTTCCACCCCAACGCGACCATCGTCGTCGACGAGGAGGCCGCCTCCCGGCTGGAACTGGCCGACTACTACCGGCATGTGTGGGCCGTGAAACCACGGCAGACAGTGGCGCCCTGAGACCCGCCGTCCCCAGCGCGGTTCGCGGTGGGGACGGGTTGAGGAACAATGTCCCCGTGAGAAGCCTGACCCTCCGCAGCGCGATCCCCGTTCTGGCGGCCCTCGATGTGCTGGCGGCACTGGTCGCCTGGGCCCTCACCAGGTCGGTCCCCGCGTCGCTGACCGTTGCCGCGCTGGGCGCGATCGCCCTCGTCGGCCTGCAGACCCAGCGCCAAACGCGCTCTGTCCACCGGGCCCTCGCGCAGGCGCGGCAGGTCGAACACCAGGATCTGACCACCCTGAGGGCAAGCCTGCTCCGGCAGGAGGAATCCCTGCGTGCCCTGCAGCGGGTCGCCGGGGACGCCCAGCGGGCCGCGAAGGTGGCGCCATCGCCCGGCCCCACGCTCCCGTTCGCCGGCGAGCCCGCAACCGCCCAGAGCGTGACCCTGGTGCTGGACACCCTGACCTCGCCGCAACTGTTCGCCGGGGTCAAGACCGCGATCCTGGCCGCCGCGCATGCCGCGACGCAGACCGGCCTGCCCCTGAGGATCGCGGCGATGCACGATCCCGCGCCGTCCGACAACAACGTCATGGAATCGGTGAGAACGATCGTTCGGGCCGCCGGACACGACGGCGTCGCCGGTGATCTGCTCATCGGATATCCACGCTCGCTCATCCCATCGCCACGGCGGGACGACATCATCATCGTGACGTTCTGGCGGACCGCGCACCATGTCGGGAAACTCGTGTCAGCGGGTCGGATCGACCCGGATCGGGTCATCTACCTGGTGCAGGACTTCGAACCGGGCTTCTATGCGTGGGGAACCGAGCACGCGCTGGCCGAACGCACCTACTCGCGCGGTTTCCGACTTCTCGTCAATTCCGCCCCGCTCGCACGCCATGTCCAGGAAATGACGGGGGTGGAAATTCCCGCGGACAGGGTTTTCGCGCCCTTCGTCGATGGGGAGGCGCTGAGAACCTCGGCCGACATGTGGCGGCCATTCGACCGCCGCCGGCCACGCGTGCTGTTCTACGCGCGCCCGTCGAAACCACGCAATCTCTTTCCCCTCGGCGTCGACGCCCTCCGAGACTGGATCACCCATCTGCCCGAGGACGTGTCGCCCAGGATCCTGGTCGCCGGCGAGAAGGGCGCGCGGGTGAGCCTGCCGGAGCGTGCCGCCGTCGAACACCTGGGGCAGGTGAGCCTGCCCCGCTACCACGAGTTGCTGAGCGAGGTCGACCTGGGACTCGCCCTGATGTTCAGCCCCCACCCGAGCCACCTGCCCCTCGAGCTTCCGATGGCTGGAATCCCGACGGTCACGAACCGGTTCGGGCACATCCGTACCCCCTGGATCCCCGGCCTGCGGGTTGCCCCGACCGATCCTCGCGATGTGGCCCTCGCGATCGAGGAAGCGCGCCTCGACGCCGCGACACTGTCGCGTCACCAATGGCAGCCACTTCCCGCCGAGCTGGGCCTCCCGCTCACCGACGCGATGGCGCACACGCTCGCCGGGCTGTGACTCGACAGTCCTGGCGATCTCCCCATCCGTTGAGCTGCTCGGTCGGCAGGCTCCCCCCGGTCGCTGAATACCCGGGCCGAGGCGGACAGAACCATCACGGCATCGCCTCGGCCGGTCGAATCGACACGGCGGTCGGCCAGGAATATCGCCATGCCCCGGTGACGCCGTGGCCGGCCATTTCCGCCCGAATGGTCGCCCCCACACCTCGGCATCGGCGAGCGTCCGGGAGGGCGTGCACGCCCCGCACGACTGCCCACCGCGCGGCAGAGCCCAGATCCGTTCACGGATCCGTGTTCGCCGATGGAGCACAGTTTCACCACGCACACTTGGTGGTGTGATCGTCGACGTCGTGCTCGTCCTCCTGCTGCTCCTGTCCGCTTGGCGCGGGTGGCAGCGCGGGTTCGTCGTGCGCGCCCTGCAGCTCGTCGGGCTGTTCGGCGCCGGCGCCATCGCCTATGTTCTGCTACCGATACTGCTGGCGCACATCCCTGCCGTGTCGCGCCCCTCGGTGGCCCGCAGCCTCGTGCTGATCGTCGGAGTGTGGGTCGCCGCCCTCGCCGGCGAGGCACTGCTCAACATGGTGGGCGTCCGTCTCATGTCGAGGGGCCACCGCGTCGTGCACCGGGGGGACGCCGTCGCGGGTGCCATCGCCTCGGTGCTGGCGACGACCTTGATCACCTGGTTCCTCGTCAGCGCCATCGAACCCTCGCTGCCGACCACCCTGGCCAGTGAGGTGTCGCGCTCACGGATCCTCACGGCGGTCGACCGGGCCATGCCCGAGCAACCGCGACGGTGGGCGGCCGACCTCGCCACGTCCATCAACACGTCCAGGTTCCCCGACGTCTTCTCGGGCCTCTCCCCCGAGCCCAACCCGTCGGTGGCCGCTCCGGACACCGGCATCGTCGCCAACCCGGAGGTCAAGAAGGCTGCCGCGAGCGTCGTCAAGGTGCTGGCCAGCTCCCGCAGTTGCGGAGGCTCCGAGGGCAGCGCCTGGGTGGTCGCGCCGCACCGGCTGGCCACCAACGCCCACGTCGTCGCGGGAGCCACGACGGTGGTCGTGCAGATCCGCGGGGCCGGCCCCTACCTGCGGGCCACCGTGGTCGCGTTCGACCCGCATGTCGACCTCGCGATCCTCGACGTCCCCACTCTCGACGCCCCGGCGCTCACCCGCTCGGGCCCGCTGAAGAACGGGGAGTCCGCGGTCGTCGCGGGATACCCGCTGGACGGCGGATACAAGGCGGTGGCGGCGCGCGTCCGCGACGAGATCCGTGCCACCGGCCGCGACATCTACTCCACGGGGCTGGTCACCCGTGACGTCTACTCGCTCTACGCGACGGTGCAGCCGGGCAACTCCGGAGGGCCGCTGCTCACGGCGTCCGGCACCGTGGCGGGAACGATCTTCGCCCGCTCCACCACCTCGAAGGACACCGGCTACGCGCTCACCGATTCAACCACCAGCAAGCTGCTTGACGAGGCGTCGCAACTCAGCAGCCCCGTGTCGACCGAGAAGTGCGTGGTCGGCTGAGGCGCCGGGGCACCTCTGACCGGGGGCCCGGCGATCCCGATCGGGGCGCATTCCTGAGGTCCCCGGCGACGGGCCGCTATCCTGGGCAGCGCTCACCGTGCCGGATGGCCCAGCCGGCACCGGTCCACCCCCCGGCAGAGAACAGGCAGTCATCGATGAAGATTCCCCGCCCCCTGCGCGGACTCCTGGGGAGCGATCGAGCCGACGACGAGGCTTCACCACGGTCCCGGACGCCCGCCGAGCCGCTCCCGGACGAGGCCCCGGATCCGGAACCGCACATCGATCCGAGCGTTCGCGTGATCCTCGACAGCGGGGCGTTCGACCTCGAATGGTTCGAGGCGCAGACAGGATGCCGATTCCCCGACGTGCAGGCGGGCGTCGAGGCCTACCTCGCGCAGGGCCTCCCGCGACGGTTCTCCCCCCATCCCCTCTTCGAACCCCAGCTCACAGACCCCGAGTGGTCCCGGCGCCAGAATGACCCCCTCCTGCACTTCCTCGCCACCGGCGATTTCCGCGCCCATCCCCTGTTCCAGGACGCCGAACTCGAGGACCCGGCGGCCGGACACCAGGGACGGCGTTGGCTGCGCTGGGTTCAGGACGCCCG
The DNA here is from genome assembly GCA_021781735.1 of Actinomycetes bacterium. Lineage (GTDB taxonomy): Bacteria > Actinomycetota > Actinomycetes > Propionibacteriales > Propionibacteriaceae > JAJYQH01. The sequence continues at coordinate 21,445 of JAJXWF010000007.1, read as the reverse complement.
ACCCGACACCCCCGTTCCCGGTCAACCCCACACCTGGGGATTGGTGCGGCAGGCCATGCTCCTCGCGGCGGCCGATTGGCGCCGCGAGGACGAGTTGGGCATCGGCACGCGCTGGGTGCGCCGCGTGGCCCTGCTGCCCGACCCCCGAGACCTCGACGACCTCACGCCCGCCGACACCGCGGAGGGGACCGGCAGCGGAGGCGATGGGGTCGGCGTCGCGGCCGAGGCCCCGCGCCTGGTCAGCGTCGTCCTGCCGGCGGGCGGCGGGGCGGGCGGCCTGGGTGCGAGCATCGAGTCGGCACTCACCCAACACCACCGGAATCTCGAGCTGATCGTCGTCGTCGACCCCCGTTCGGGCGATCTGCTCGCCGAGGCCGACCGTGCGGCGGCGCGCGATCCGCGGGTGCGGGTCGTCCAGCATCGTGAGGCGGACGTCGCCGCGGCGCGGGCCCGGGGGCTGCGCGACGCGACCGGCGACTACGTCGCGTTCCTCGACGCCGGCTGCACCTGGGAGACCTTCCACCTCCATCACGTCGTCGCCCGCCTGCACGCCAACGGATGGGCGATGGCTCACGGGGTGGTCAAGGACGCGGCGACGTCCAGGTACCGGGCGTTCGCCGGCAGCTACCCGCATCTGTTGCGTGGCAGCTACATCGACCTCGCCGCATTGGTCGTTGCCCGCGACCTGGTCGAGCGGGCCGGTGGGCTCCCCGTCGACGCCGACGACCCCGATGCCGAGACGGTGCTGGGGCTGGCGCGGCTCGAGCAGCCCCACCTCGTGAGGGTGTTGAGCCTGGTTCGCCCTTCGGCCGAGCGCAGCCGGGGCGACGATCTGCGAGAACAGGGTGTCCTGGCCCGACACCTCCTGGACCACTACGACTCCGGCTCGACAGCACCCGGACGGGTGTCGCTCGTCGTCCCCGCCCGGCACTTCAGCAGGTCGGTCACCCCTATCGCCGCGATGGCCGACGACGACCTCGAGGTGGTGATCATCGGCAACCACACCCGGGTGCACCGGTGTTTCACTGCCGGGGCGCTGGCGGGGTGGCCCGTCCGCGTCGTCTCCTATCCCCACACCGACAACTGGGCCCTGCTCGCGAGTCTCGGGGTCGCCTCCGCCACCGGCGAGAAGGTCGTGGTGGTCAGGCAGGGCGCGCAGTTCACCCGTGAGGTCGTCGACCACCTCACGGCCGCCCTCGACGAGCCGGGCGTCGGGATCAGCCAGGCTCTGTGCCGCCACCCCGACGACACCGTCGCCAGTCTCGGAGCAGGGTTCCCGGAACAGGTGTCCCGCCGCCGGATCGTGACGCCGTTCCCGCTGTTCGACGGCTACGCCGCGGGCATCGTCCCTCCGCCATCCCCGACGCGGATCCCCGCGGTGTGGAGCGATGTGATCGCGGCCCGCCGCGACGACGTCGTCGCCGTGGGCGGACTGGCCGGCGACCTGGGCAACGATTTCGTCGACACGGACCTGTCCCTCGCGTTGGCCGAGGCGGGACGCGGTTCGTCGGTATGCCTGCGCGACGTGCGGTTGATCGTCACGCCCGACGAGCGCTTCGGGTTCACGCCGGCCCCCGCGCTCGCGGCGCGCAGGTTCCAGCAGCGCCATGCCACGGTCCCCGCGGGGACGCGCGAGATCCTGCTCGGCGCGGGCCTCGCGATCGACGGCTGGACCGCCGAGCGGTTGCCCGGGACATCCGATGCGGAACGCACCGAGTGGTCGATGCGGCCACGCCTCGCCCACGGCACCCGCGTCCGCGTGGCGGAGGGGCTCCCCGCCCTCTGGTGGACGCTCGACACCGCCGCGACCGCCGGACCCCTGGGCGACCAGTGGGGGGACACCCACTTCGCCGAATCTCTCGCGGCGGCCCTGCGGCGACTCGGGCAGACCGTGTCGGTCGACCGGCGCCAGGCTCGCGGACGCGCCACGCGCACCGATGACGACGTCACCCTGGTGCTCCGTGGCCTCAACCGGGTCGAACCGTCACCGAACCAGCTGACCGCGATCTGGGTGATCTCACACCCCGAGGAGGTGACGCCCACCGAACTCGCCGACTACGACCTCGCGTTCGCCGCCGGCGTCCCGTGGGCCGCCCACCGATCGGCCGAATGGGGCATCCCGATCCGGCCGCTGCTGCAGTGCACCGACCCCGAACTGTTCAATCCCGGGCGCGCGCAGCCCGACACCGGCCCGGAGGCACTGTGGGTCGGGAACTCGCGAGGCGTGGAGCGTCCCCTGCTGCGGATGGCGCTTTCGAGCGGGGTCAAGGTGTCGATCCACGGGTCGGGGTGGCAACCGTTCGTCGACGATTCGCTGGTGATCTCCGAATTCGTCCCGAACGACCTGCTCGGGAGCCTCTACGCGGGAGCCCGAGTCGTGCTCAACGACCACTGGGAGGACATGCAGCGCGACGGATTCCTCTCCAACCGGCTCTTCGACGCCGTCGCCTGCGGCACCCGCGTCCTCAGCGACGAGGTGGAAGGGATCGAGGAGTTGTTCGCCGGCTCGGTGCGCACCGTCGCATCCCAGGCCGACGTCGATCGCATCCTCGGCGGACCCCTCGACAAGTGGTTCGACGACCGCGAGAGTCGGCTGGCCACGGCGGCGCGGGTAGCGGCCGAGCACTCATTTGACGCCCGGGCCAGACAGCTGGTGGAGGCCGTCGCGGCGGAGCGCGGCCGGGTGGCCGGGCGGCCCTCTTCGGTCCCCGCACCCTGACCCGATCCGGTCGGCCCGTGATAACCTCGGGCTGGCCCGGCTGGAGCCCCCACCCCACTGATCGCCGTAGACTCAACCGGAGACACCCATCATGGCAAGGCTCACCCCACGCGAAATCGTTGCCCTCGGGGCAAGCACCCTTCTCGGCACGGCGGGGGTCGTCACCGCTGCCACCGGCCAGACCCGGGCGGCGCTGGCCCTGATGAGCGTGCTGTTGGTTGCCATCGTGGTGCTCGTCATCCGCAACAACCGGGCGATCGTCCGGAACCGCAGGGCGCTTGACTGGCTGGCCCGGCCAGCGCCGACGTCGACAGCGGCCCCGGGCCTGCCAGAACCCCTCGAGCAAATGGTCGCCGAGGTCGACAGCACGCTCAAGAGCCTGCAGCGCGACCTTGAGAGCATCAGGTTCGGGCAGACCGTGCTCACCCAGACCACCGGGACCGCGGCCCGTGACCTGGCGGCGCTGGCCGCGCGGTACGACGACCTCGAGGCCATGATCGTCGCCCTCCGCGACGCCACCGTCTCTTGCGCACCGGTCTCCCGTGATGTCGACGCGCAGGGCTGAGCAGCCGAGCGTCCCATCGGCACCGACAGGGGACCGGCACCGGCCGGACGTGTCGGTGATCGTGCCGGTGCACAACGCCGAGGACTACCTGGCGCTGTGCCTGGACAGCGTGCTCCTGCACGGCAACATCGCCCTGGAGATCATCTGCGTCAACGACGGCTCCACCGATTCGTCGTTGTCGATCCTCGAGCGGTACGCCGCGACGTTCGACTGCGTCACGGTGATCGACCAGCCGAACGCCGGACTGTCCGGCGCCCGGAACAGCGGCCTGGCCGCGGCCACCGGCACGTACGTCTGTTTCCTCGACAGCGATGACTGGTGGCGCCCGGTCGACGTGGCAGCGCTCATCCGCTCCGCGCGCGACCAGGATCTCGACGTGCTCGCCTACGACGCCGAATCGTTCCGCGATCCGGGTGTCGCGACCGAACAGTGGGCGCTGTACGCCACCTACTACCGCAGGTCCCGGGAATACGGTGCCCCCGTCACCGGTCCACGGCTGCTCACCGAGTTCCGCAAGAACAACGACTACCGCGTCAGCGCGTGCCTCTACTTCGTGAAACTCGACCTCATCCGGGCGATGGACATGTCGTTCACCCTCGGAATGATGCACGAGGACAACCCCTTCACGTTCGAGGTGCTGCTCAACGCGAGGCGGGCCGCCCACACCCAGGTGGCGCTCTATGGGCGGCGTGTCCGGGCCGGATCGACGATGACCGCGAGTTCGGTGGAACGCTCCGCCAGCGGATATGTGCGCTCGTACCTGCTCATGCTGGACGCCCTCGGCCGGTGGAGAGGCGACGACCCCGAGATCGCCGAGCATCTGGGCCGGGTCGTCTACCAGGCGCTGGTCAACGCCCGGGCACAACACAGGAAGCTGGCCAAGCCGGATCCTCTGGATTCGATCCCCGGACTCGGCCTCGAGCCGCGCGCCTACGTCGCGGCGCTGTTGATGGCCAGACTGCGTTGATCCGCGCCGCGTCGTGCCCGACCGGTCACCGGTGGGACTTCGCCCTGCGGACGTAGCGGATGTAGGCGCTCGGCGAGACGGCGAACACCGCATGTTTGCGCGGCACCGACTCCCGCCTCACCAGCGAGGCCACGATGATCGAGCGCATGTCGCGGAGCAATCCCGGCTGGCCCGTCCGAATCTGGGAAAGGATCCGATGGGCGGGCATCGTGGTGCGGGCCATCTTCGCGAAGGTTTCCCAGAAGTGTGGGAACACCATGCGCTGCACATCCGCGGACAACTCCTGCACCAGCTGGTCGGGTGAGGCCGCGAACGCGTCGGCCGTGCGCTGGAAGGCTCGCACGTCGTCGAACCTCTTGGGGTTCATGACATTGGTCGTGCTGCCCGGTCTGATGACGTACCAGCTCAGCACCTCGTTGACGGCGAGCACGCTCGTCGCCCGCGACAGGGACGTCCAGTTGAACTCCAGGTCCTGCCCGTGCCGGCAGCCCTCGGTGAAACGCAGCCCCCGTTCGCGCAGGAAATCGACCCGCCAGGCGATGCTGCCGGTCCAGATCCACTGCTTGCGCGCCCGCAGGATCCGGTGCAGCGTCTCCGCGCCGGTCGACGACTCGGGAATCTCGTTCTTCCAGTAGCGGTCGTACCTGTTCATCCGTGTGCCCTGCGCGTCGAGCTGATCGAAGCGCCAGACCACGGCGTCCGCCGCCACGGCCCGGGCGTCGACGACGGACCCCAGCCTCGCCGCCAACGAGGGATCGATGAGGTCATCGGCGTCGAGGAACAGCACGTAGTCGCCGGTCGCGAGGTCGAGTCCGGCGTTCCGTGCCGCGCTGACTCCCCGGTTCTCCTGGCCGCGGACCGTCAGGCCGGGGGTCGGGCGTCGACGGAAGTACTCGTCGACCACCTGGCGGGTCCCATCGGTCGAGCCGTCGTCGATGACGATGATTTCGTGCACGGGCTGCTGTTGGGCGACGATCGAGTCGAGCGTCCTGGAGATGTGCGCCTCGACGTTATACGCGGGAACCACAACGGAAAGCTTCATGGGGACCTCTGGAATCGTTCGACCACGACGGCTCGCCCGGTGGTGGACGGGTGGCCACCACGGCCCGACACCCGGACCCCCGGGCCGACGGCCCCCAAGATATCAGCCCGGTCCGGCGGGCCGGTGTCACCAGACGGGCGGCCTACCGAGCCGGGTCATCCGCCACACCGTGCTCCACCTCATCGGACGCCGTGGACCGGGGTCGGATCGCCACCCGTCGGCGAAGCCCGAGAACCACACCCTGAGCGCCTCCCGATCGTGGACGCGGGCCACGGTCGCCAGCGACCACACCCCGAGGTAGACCGGCACCAGTGGGGCGGGCAGGTTGCGGCGTGCCACCCAGACCCGATTCCTCGCGTTGGTCCGGTAGTACACGGCGTGCCGGCTCGCCGCGGTGGCCGGGTGATGCACCTCGATCGAGGGGCAGTAGCGGATCCGCCAGCCGTGGTCGAGCAGTCGCATGGCCAGGTCGACCCCCTCGTGGCCGAAGAAGAAGTTGCCCGGCCAGCCCCCGACCTGCTCGAACGCGCTGCGCCGGATGAGGCAGGTGGCCTCCCAGAACACGGCCGCGTCGCCGGGCCGGTCACGACCGGAGACACGCAGCCGCGGCGTCCAGCGTCGTGGCGCGGGACGCCCGACGGGGTCGACTCCTTTCGGCTGCACCACCGCGACGTCGTCGTCCATGCAGGCGACCATGCGGCTGAGGACATCAGGGCTCGGCAGCCAGGCGTCGTCGTCGTAGAAGAAGATGAACTCCCCCGTCGCGAGGCCGGCGCCCACGTTGCGCCCCTGGGGGCATCCCAGGTTCTCGGGTGACTCCTCGGTGCTCACCCAGCCCGGGATGCCCGACGGGTGCCAGCCGTTGCCGAGCAGCACGCAGTCGAGCTCCACCCCGGTCTGCGTGTGCAGGGTTTCCAGCGCCGTTGCCAGTTCGCGGGGCCTGTTGCCCATCGAGAGCAGCACGGCGGTCACTCTCGGCAGCCTGTGCACGGGATCGTCGGTCATGCTCGCCTCCGGGGACGGATCACCCGACGACGCGGCGCAGCGACCGCGCCACCCATCGGGCCTGCACGCCGGCTGTCCGCAGGTCGCCCTGCCGCAACTGCCGCAGGGTCTGACGGGCCGCGTAGACGGCGCCGAGGGCAGCACCCTGACGACGCAACGCCGTCCGATCGGCGGCAGGCACGCGGCTGAGCATGTGCTCCATCGCCCGGTAGCGCTCCTCCATGTTCGCGCCGGTTCGCAGCCGCTTGGAGGTGTCGTTACCGGGGTGCACGCGGTATTGCGCCAGCACCCGGTCGACGAAGTGGACGTCGCCGGCCGTCGCGGCGCGGGCCCACATGTCCCAGTCGGCGGCGTGGGGAAGGGCCTCGTCGAAGCCTCCCACCGAGGCGTAGGTGGACGCCTTCACGACGATCGACGGCGCCGCGACCCGATTGGAGCTTGCGAGCTTGTGCAGCGCGTCGGTCCACACGCCACCGCCGGGCACGTAGCTGCGGGTGACTGCCAACGGCGTCCCGTTCTGGTCGATGTGCTGGGTACGGCAGAACGCGGCGGAGACGCCGGGATCGGCGAGCGCCTCGTCCATCGCCTCGTAGAAGCCGGGCAGCACGACGTCGTCACCGTGCAGCAGGTGGATGTACTCGCCCCGCGCCTCGTGCAGGCACCTGTTGAAGTTGGGTACCGCGCCGAGCGCCGTCTCGTTGCGCACCAGCCTGACCCGGCCGGCCCCGAGACGCTGCACCACCGAGGCGGGATCATCGGTCGACCCGTCGTCGACGACGACGATCTCGGCATCGCCACGATGGGCCAGTTGCCCGAGCACCCCCTGCAGGCAGGGCACCAGCAGATCGGCGCAGTTGTGGGCGGGGATGACGACGCTCCAGCGGGGGCTCGACCCGTCGGACGCGGGTGCCTGCCAGCTCATGCCCGGCACCCTATCACCGGGCCGAACGGGCCCCTGTCCGCGAGCCCCCGGACCCTGGAACGCTGGTGATAGCCTCGCGGAAGCACTCGTGAGGGGACATGCCCATGAAGTTCGGAATCGCCGGCGCCGGCTTCTCCGGCGCAGTGATCGCCCGCCGTCTCGCCGAGGCCGGCCACACCGTCGACGTCTACGAATCCCGTGACCACGTGGCCGGCAATTGCCACACCGAGCGGGACGCCGACACCGGCGTCCTCGTGCACAGGTACGGCCCCCACATCTTCCACACCGACGACGAGCGCGTGTGGGACTACATCAACGGGTTCGGCGACATGGTGCCGTTCAACCACCGGGTGCGCACCACCGTCGGCGGCCGGGTCTACCTGCTGCCGGTGAATCTGCTGACGATCAACCAACTGTTCGAGAAGGCGCTGAGCCCCGACGAGGCGCGAGCGTTCATCGCGGAACAGGCCGACGCCACCATCGGCGAGCCGGCCAACTTCGAGGAGCAGGCGCTCAAGTTCGTCGGACGCCCGATGTACGAGGCCTTCTTCTACGGCTACACGAAGAAGCAGTGGGGCATGGAGCCCACCGAGTTGCCGGCGTCCATCCTCAAGCGCCTCCCGGTGCGGTTCACCTACGAGGACTCCTACTTCAACCACCCGCACCAGGCGATGCCCCGGGGCGGCTACACCGAGATCGTCGAGCGCATCCTCGACCGCGAGGGCATCACCGTGCACCTGTCGACGCGGTACACCGAGGACCTCCGGGGCGAGTACGACCACTCGATCTGGACCGGCCCGCTCGATGCCTGGTTCGACTACCGGTTCGGGCGCCTCGGCTACCGCACCCTCGACTTCGAGGAGATCCGCTACGACGGCGACCTGCTGGGCTGCTCGGTGATGAACTTCGGCGACTACGAGGTGCCGTTCACCCGCATCTCCGAGCACAAGCATTTCGCCCCGTGGGAGAGCCACGAGAAGTCTGTGGCCTTTCGCGAGTACGCCCGCGAGTGCGGACCCGACGACATCCCCTATTACCCGATCCGCCTGGCGAACGACAAGACACTGCTGAACCAGTACCTCGAGGCGGCCGAGGACGCCGAGCACGTGACCTTCGTCGGGCGCCTGGGCACCTACCGCTATCTCGACATGGACAAGACGATCGCCGAGGCGCTCACCGCGGCCGACGGCATCCTCGCGGCGATCTCCGGTCGGGGTCCGATCGCCCCGTTCTACGTCACGTCACACTGAGGTCGCCCCGGCCCGAGTCGGCGCCCCGCCGAGACACCCGGTCGTCAGGAGCGCTGCTCGCGCAGCTGACGCTCGATGCCGTCGAGCCGCTCCTCGAGCACGGCCATCGCGAACAGCAACTGCTCGTTGGTGACACCCTTCTGCGCCGGGCCCGGCCGTCCGATCGTGCGACGCTCGATCTGCTGCACGGCGTACTTCGCGGTCATCTGCGCCGTGCGCTTGGGCCCCGAGTAGCGCAGGTGGTACCAGCCCCGGACCAACGGGCTCTGTTTCGTCGTGGTGCCGTCGAGCGCGCGGTTGAAATCGGGGAAGTTGTTCCGCATGAGGGCGAGCGACAGCTGCCGGGAGTAGGCGCCCTTGCTGCCCTCGGTAAGTGCCTTGTTGACGTCGGCGATCGTGTAGTGCGCGAAGATCCCCCGCAGCACCTCGAAGAACTGTTTCCGCAACGGGATGGGGGTTCGGCGGCTGATCCATTCCATCTGTGAGATGGCCCACGCCAGCAGCGTGGTCTTGTAGAGGTCGAGGCGGCCGGTGCCCTGGAGGAATCGGTGGATCGTCTCGTGGTGCTCGAAAATCCTGAACAGCCGCTCGTCGGCGGTCTGCATCGTCTGCCCGACCCGCGACACCCGGTGGTGGCACAGCACGTCGGGTACGACGGCGATGCTGTTCGCCTGCAGCAGGCAGAACCAGTGGAACGGGTTGTCCTCGAAGAAGTAGTCGCCGACGGGGAAGCGAATGTGGTGCTCCTCCAGGAGGGCCCGGCGGTACAGCTTGCGCCAGGGGACGGCAACGAACCGGAGGAATCGGTGGGTGTTCTCCTCGGTGAGCGGGTAGGCGCCCTCGTCGAGGTCGGCCCACCGTCGCTCGTCGGCCGGCAGGAGGAGTTCCCTCGAGCCGTCGGTGAACTCGCGGTAATCACCCATCGCGAGGTCGGCGTCGTGGGCCGTCGCGGCCCACACCAGACGCTCGAACGCCTGCGGCTCGAACACGTCGTCGCCGTCGGCGAAACCGACCCACGGGGAGGTCGCTCGGTCGAGCCCGGCGTTGGCCGCCGTGGCGACGCCTCCCGGGCTGTTCGTGCCGAGCAGCACCGGGACGATGCGCTCGTCGCGGGCCGCGTACTCCCGGATGATTGCGGGTGACGAATCGCTCGACCCGTCGTCGACGACGATGATCTCGGTGTCGGTGAACGTCTGGTTGACGATCGAGTCGAGACACTCCGCGAGGTAGGACTCGACGTTGTAGCTCGTGACGATGATCGACAGTTCGGCCATCCCGCGACCCCCTAACCCATCGCCTTGCGGACGATGGTCTGCGCCAGCGAGGGCGCCCGCCGGACCTGGATGTTGTGGAAATCGGTGATGCGGATCCGCAGCAGGTGCTGCTGCAGCCGGGCCTCGAACAGATCCCGCACCGACGGATCGACCCGGGCGCCCGCCCACCCGGCGATCCTGATGACGCTGGCCCAGTAGATGTGGGCGTAGCGCCGTCGCAGGCCGGGCCTGCTCTGCAGCAGATCGTAGGTCTCGTCGAGTGCGTCGAACAGTGTGAGCCGGTCGAGGCTGCTGCGGTTCGTGAGGTTGCTGCCTCCAGCCAGCACGATGTGGGTGCAGACCTCCTGATTGATCAGCACGATGCGGTCGGCGAACAGCAGCGTGTGCCAGTGGCCGAGAATGTCGTTGTTCACCGGAGTCGACCCGAACCTCAGACCGGACGATTGGAACGTGGCGGTGCGGACCACCTTGTTCCAGGGGTAGTTCGTCAGGTGCAGCAGGTCGGGTGCCCCGGTCAGCCGGACCGTGCGGCTGGACGCCGACCCGAGCACCTGCTCCCAGATGTGCAGGTCGTGACTGTTCATCGCGACGTCGGCGTCCTGCCCGCCGCGTACATAGCGGTACTTGAGGATCGCCACGTCCTGACCGCCCCGGTCGAGTTCGCGCACGGCGGCCAACAATGCGTCGGGATGCAGTTGATCGTCGGCGTCGAAGAAGATCGTGTAGCGACCTGCGGCCGCGGGGAATCCCACGTTGCGGACGACGCCTGCTCCCCGATTGCTGTGCTGCAGCATCGCGAGCACTTCAGGATGGCGGGCCATCAGGTCCTGCAGGATCTGCGGCGTCGCGTCGCTCGACGCGTCGTCGACGACGACGACCTGCACCCGCAGTCCGGGGATGGCCAGGAAATCCTCGACGAGCGCACCGATGGTGTCCTGCGCATTGTGGGAAGGGATCACCGCGGTGAGGTCGAAGGTCTCCACTGCTCGCCTCTCTCATGGCCTCTCGGAGCTGCCGGCGACCCGTCGGCGCTGGGGCGGTGATGCTGCCTTTCGCGGCTGGGGCCGGGTTGAGCATAGCGCCCGCCCCCAACGCCCCCCGTGGCCGCCAACGCGCCGGGCCGACCCATGGATGAGCCGCCCGCCCCTCGGGGCGGGCGGCTCATCCATGGGCGGAATCACATCTGCACGCCCGGCTTCATCCGGGTTCTCGGCCTCGTCGAGCGCCGGGCAACGGGGGCCTCCCCACCGTCGCGGCCCAGGGCGATCCGCTCCTCGGTCTCCTCGGGGTGCTACTCAGCGACGCCACCACTGCCGGGGTTGATCCGCTCGGCGACGATCTCCTCACGAAGCGCCTCGGCTTCGCTCACCGGGTTGTTGGGACCGGGGTTGATCGCCTCGGCGCGATCACCGCTCACGCGAAGCCCCTCGGCATCGCCCACCGCGTCGTTGGCCCCGGGGTTGATCCGCCCCGCGACCCGCTCCTCGCGCAGGCCTTCTGCTTCGCTCACCGGGTTGTTGGGACCGGGGTTCATGGCCTCGGCACGATCTTCACTCATCGGCGTCCCTTTCTCGCACGACTTCGCGCAATTTCGACGATACCCGCGCGACGCGTGCGGCGGACAGAGCTCGGAACAGACGTCCAAGCTGACAGGCCGGTCAGCTAACATGTGTGCTGGAGAGCTGGAGCTCCCCTGAGCCGAGGAGTTCGATGGTCTTCACGATCGCGTGGGGATGGCTGTGCGGAACCGTGGGTGTGGCCACTGGAATCCCCCAACTCCTGCAACTTCGTCGCACCCGCAGCAGCGCCGGACTGTCCCTGATCTTCTGGCAGTTGCTCCTGGCCATCGGCGTCCTGTGGACGCTGCACGGCATGCTCACCCGCAGCGCCCTGGTGACCACCCCGAACGCCATCGCGACGATCGCCAACCTCGCCATCCTCGAGTTCCTCCGCCGCGACCGCGGCCTCCCGGTGCTGCGCACCTACGCGCTCCCCGTCGCCCTCGCGAGCGGGCTGTTCAGCGTCGACGCGCTCATCGGCTCACTGATCTTCGGCCTGCTCATCACCGTGCCCCAGGTCTCGAGCGGCATCGGCCAGCTGCGGGAGCTGATCACCAACCCCGACATCACGGGTGTCTCGTTGGCCTTCCTCGTGCTCGGCTTCATCCTGCCGAGCATGTGGTTCGTCTACGGGGTGATCGCGCACGAACAGGCCATCCTCATCTCCGCCGGCGGCACGTCGGTGGTCGCCCTGGCCAACGTGTCCTGGGCCACCATGCGCCGCCGGGGGATGGTGGCCGCGCGCCTGCGGGTCGGTGCCTGAGCCCGGCCCACGACGGCGCCCCGCGTCCGCGTTGGCCACCCCCATTGGTCTCCGCCGCCGGTCTTGATCTACTGTCCTGACCTATACGTCGGCGCGACGATGGCTCTCCGGGACAGTCCCGTCCCCGGGCGCCGACGACCCAGGAAGGACATCCTCATGGCACAGGAACGGATCCGCGTCGCCGTCATCGGCATCGGCAACTGTTTCTCGTCGCTCTACCAGGGCTTCGAGTACTACAGGAACAGTGCCGGAGAGCACATCCCCGGCGTGATGCACTCCGACATCGGCGGCTACCGAGCGGGCGACATCGAGATCGTCGCCGCCTTCGACGTCGATCCGCGCAAGGTGGGGCGTCGGGTCGGCGAGGCGATCTTCAGCGCACCCAACTGCGCACGTGTCTTCCAGCCGGAGGTTCCCGACGGTCCCGTGGTGCAGATGGGCCCTGTCCTCGACGGTGTCAGCGACCACATGCTCCAGCAGCCCGAGGAGATCGGATTCCGGGTGGCCGACGCCGCCCCCGTCGACGTCGTGCGGGTGCTGCGCGAGAGCCGCGCCGACATCCTGCTGAACTATCTGCCGGTGGGTTCGCAGGAAGCCACCGAGTACTACGCCCAGTGCGCGATCGACGCGGGGGTGGCCTTCCTCAACTGCATCCCGGTGTTCATCGCCTCGAACCCCGTCTGGGAGCAGAAGTTCATCGACGCGGGCCTGCCCCTCATCGGCGACGACATGCGCTCGCAGGTGGGCGCCAGCGTCCTCAGCCAGGTACTGCAGGAACTCGCCTTCGACCGCGGCGCCGAGGTGGAGTTCCACCAGCAGATCAACATCGGCGGAAACACCGACTTCAACAACATGATGGTGCAGACGCGCCTCGAGTCGAAGAAGAAGTCGAAGGAGAACGTCATCCGGTCCCAGAACGACATCCGCAACATCCCCGTGCCGAAGGACAGCCTGTTCGCGGGGCCGAGCACGTTCATCCCCTACCTCCGCGACAACAAGGTCGCCTACCTCAACCTGCGACTCAAGGGCTTCGGCGGTGCGCCCATCACGATGGACGTCAAGCTGTCGGTGCAGGACAGCGAGAACAGCGCCGGCGTGGTCATCGACGCGATCCGCTACCTCAAGGTGGCCCGCGAGCTCGGCGTCGTCGGCGCCCTCCGCGGCCCCAGCGCCTGGACCCAGAAGACCCCGCCCGAGCAGATGATGTATGCGGACGCCAAGTTCGAGTGCGAGGCCTTGGCGCGCCGTGAACTCACCTCTTCGGTGCGCCGACAGGTGCGCGGGGCCGAGGACGCCACCGCCAGCTGACCCCGGACCCGACCCGCACGGGACGCCCCACTTCCGCACGGAGGACTGGGGCGTCCCGGCGTCCGGGCCGCGACGACCGGGCGCCGTGGCCCGTGCGGACGCGCGCCGCCCGCTGGATATGTTGGCATCCATGAGCAGCGACGCCCCCGCCACCCCCACAGCGACGCCCGCCACCCCCGGTTCGGAGTCGGCGAAACCCGAACCCGAGGACCGGCTGGTCACCACCCACCACGTGCTCGCCACCTCCGACGGCGAGCTTCACTACACCGCCCGCACGGGCAGGGTGGTGCTGCGGGAGGAGGAGGTGACCGACGAGACCTTCAAGGGCTGGACGCCGCGGGCCGAGATGTCGGTGACCGCGTACACCCTCGACGACGCCGACGTCACCACCCGTCCGATCACCTTCGTGTTCAACGGCGGGCCGGGGTCGAGTTCGATCTGGCTGCACATGGGCCTGCTCGGACCCCGCCGCGTCGACTTCGGCGAACCGGACCGCCCCACCCCGCCGCCCTACGGGCTGCTCGACAACCCCCAGACGCTGCTCCGCGCGAGCGATCTCGTGTTCATCGACCCGATGTCGACCGGGCACACCCGCGCCGTCGAGGGCGGCAAGCCCGGCCAATACCATGGCTGGAAGAAGGACGTCGAGCAGGTGAGCGAGTTGATCCGGCTGTGGACCACCCGCGAGGACCGCTGGATGAGCCCGAAGTTCCTCTGCGGCGAGTCCTACGGCACCACCCGGGCCGTGTCGGTCGCCGAGCACCTGCAGTCCCGCTACTCACTGACGCTCAACGGGCTCATCCTCATCTCCAGTGTGCTCGACTTCGGCACCCAGGACTTCGAGCACCTGCGGATCGACGAGGCGTGCGTCAACTTCCTCCCCACTTACGCGGCGATCGCGCACCACTACGGATTCCATCCCGACCGGACGCTGGACGAGGTGCGCGCGGAGGCCGCGGAGTTCGCGTCGGGCCGTTACCGGTGGGCGCTGGCCCGCGGCACCCGGCTGAGCGCCGACGAGCGCGCCGAGGTCGCCGCGATGCTCGCCCGACTCACCGGCTTGTCCCGTGACTGGGTCGAGCGGGCCGACCTCAGGATCGAGCACTGGCGATTCTGCACCGAACTGCTGCGCTCCCGAGGGCTGGCCGTCGGGCGGATCGATGCGCGGATCACCGGACCGCTGCATTCGGCGATCGCCGAAAACATGGACTCCGACCCGTCGATCGACGCACTGGTCGGCCCCTACGCCGCGGCCCTGCACCACTACCTGCGCAGCGAACTGGGGTCCGACCTCGAACTGCCCTACGAGGTGTTCGCGAGCGCGATCACGAAGTGGAGCTACGCCGAGTTCGAGGGGAAGCCGATCAACGTCAGCGACAAGTTCGAACGGGTGCTGCGCGCCAATCCGCACCTGCGGGTGCGGATCGAGTACGGCTACTACGACCTCGCGACGCCCTACTTCTCCGCCGAGGACATGGTCGCGCACCTGCGGCTGCCCGCGGGCGCGTCCGAGCGGTTCGACCACGCCTACTTCAAGACCGGCCACATGCCGTACGTCGGCGAGACCGGCCGGGTGGCCGAGGCGGAGGGGATCACGGCGTTCGTGCGCCGGGCATCCACGCGATCCTGAGGCCCTCGGCGGTCGGGACGGCCGGGTTACACTCGAGCGCGTTTGCGTGAACCCTCAATCGTCCGGCCGTCCAATCCGAGGAGTCCCATGAAGATCGCCATCGTCGTCGGCAGCATCCGCGAGGGCCGCGTCGGCAGCTCGGTCGGGTCGTGGGTGCTGGAGTCGCTCGGCCACCGCGACGACGCCACCTTCGAGCTGGTCGAACTCGCGGACCATCACCTGCCGCTGTTCACGTCGCGGACGCTGCCGGCCGCAGCGAAGGGGCACTACGACGACCCGGCCGCCCAGGCGTGGGGCGACACGATCGCCCGCTTCGACGGCTACATCTTCGTGACCCCCGAGTACAACCACGGCATTCCGGGGGCGTTCAAGAACGCCTACGACACCCTGGGCGTCGAGTGGCAGCACAAGGCGGTGGCGTTCGTGAGTTACGGAGCGAACGACGGGGTGCGGGCCGTCGAGCAGTGGCGTCAGGTCGTGGCCAACGCCTCGATGTTCGCCGTGCGCGCCAGCGTGGGGCTCAGCCTGTTCTCGGAATTCGGTCACGGCGGCCTCCGCCCCTCGGATCGGCGCACCGGCGAGCTCGCCGCGATGGCCGACCAACTCGTCGCCGCCGCCCGGGCGATGGCTACGCTGCGCGCGAAATGACGGTTCCGCCGTCGAACTAATCTCGTCCGCCGGATCGTGCGCCCCATAGGCTGAGGGGCATGCATACCAGAACCATTGGCAACGACACCGTCGGCCGGGTCGAGGTCGGAGCCATCGGCCTCGGCCTGATGACCTTCGACCAGACCGGCCCCCAGCCCCGCGAACAACTGGTCGCCACCGTGCGCGCCGCCCTCGACGCGGGCGTCACCCTGTTCGACACCGCCGACGCCTACGGGCCCGGCGAGCAACTCGGCCCGAAGGCGCAGGGCGAGAACGAATCGCTCATCGCGTCGATCCTCGACGAGCTCGGCGTCCGCGACCGGGTGTTCCTGGCCACCAAGGGCGGCCACGTCCGCACCGAGGGCGGCGGCTGGGACGTGGACAGCCGTCCCGAGCACCTGCGCCAGGCCGTCGACGACAGCCTGCGCCGCCTGGGCGTCGAGCAGATCGCGCTGTGGCAGCATCACCGTCCCGACCCGAAGGTGGGCTACGACGTGGTCATCGAGACCCTCGTCGAGATCGCCAACTCGGGCAAGGTGCGGATGATCGGCCTGTCGAACGCGAACCCGGAGCAGATCCGCGCCGCGCACGCCGCACTGGGCGACAAGCTTGTCAGCGTGCAGAACCAGTTCAGCCCGAAGTTCCGCAGCAGCCGACCCGAGATCGACGTCTGCACCGAACTCGGCCTGGCGTTCCTGCCGTGGAGCCCGCTCGGTGGCCTCGGGGACGCCAAGGAACTCGCCGAGCAGCACCCGGCCTTCGCCGAGGTGGCCACGGCCCACGGCGTGAGCGCACAGCAGGTCGCCCTCGCCTGGGAGCTGGCCCAGTCGCCGGTGGTCATCCCGATCCCCGGCGCCAAGCGGCCGCAGTCGATCATCGACTCGGCCAAGGCCGCCGACCTGGTGCTCGCCGACGACGAGATCGCCCGCCTCAACCAGGGCTGACGGCGCCGCGGCCCGCGGCTGTCAGGATGGGGCCATGCGTGCGCTGGTGATGGACGAGATCGCGGGACCTCTCGAGGTGCGGGAGGTCCCCGATCCGGCACCACCCGAGGGTGGCGTCGTCGTGCGCGTCATGGCGACCGGCCTGTGCCGCAGCGACTGGCACGCGTGGGCCGGGCACGACGAGATCGCCCTCCCCCACGTCCCCGGACACGAGCTGTCCGGCGTCGTCGCCGCGGTCGGCACCGGAGTCACCCGGTGGTCGATCGGCGACAGGGTGACGGTGCCGTTCGTGTGCGGGTGCGGACGCTGCACGTGGTGCCTCGCCGGTGACGCCCAGGTGTGCCCAAACCAGCAGCAACCCGGGTTCACCCACTGGGGCTCGTTCGCCGAACTCGTGGTCCTGCACGCCGCCGACACCAACCTCGTGGCGATTCCCGACGCCGTGAGCTTCGAAACGGCCGCGAGCCTCGGCTGCCGGTTCGCCACCGCCTACCGGGCGCTCACCGCGCGGGCCGTGCTGCGGCCCGGTGAGACGCTCGCCGTGGTCGGAGCCGGCGGGGTGGGCCTCAGCTGCGTACAGATCGGTGTCGCGCTCGGCGCCACCGTCGTCGCGGTCGACCGCACCCCGGGGTCCCTCGAGCTCGCCGCGTCCCTCGGCGCCACTCACACGATCCTCGCCGCACCGGGCTCCGACCCGGCGGCCGAGGTCGCGCGCCTCACCGGGGGCGGCGCCCATGTGGCCGTCGACGCGGTCGGCACCGAGCAGACCTGCGCTACCTCGATCCTCAGCCTGCGACGGCGCGGACGACACGTCCAGGTCGGCTTGCTGCCCCCGGTTTCTGGCCATCCGCGGGTACCCATGCACCGGGTGATCGCCTGGGAACTCGACGTCCTCGGGAGCCATGGGATGGCCGCCGCCGACTACCCCGGCATGCTCGACCTGATCGTGGAGGGGCGGCTGCGTCCCGACCGGCTCGTCGAGCGTGTCGTCGGCCTCGCGGACGCCGGCACGCTGCTGCCGTCTCTCGACACGGCCGTCCCCGCCGGCATCACGCTCGTCGACCCGCGTCGCTGACATGACATGACATGACATGACACCGTTCAGGTGTTGTTGTCTGTGACCCCTGACCATCAAGGTTCACCCGCACGAGCGAAAGGGCCGCCCATGCCGATCTTCGAGCACGTCAGCACCTACCCCCACCCGCGCGATGAGGTGTTCGCGTGGCACACCCGACCCGGGGGGTTCACCCGGCTCACCCCGCCGGGAATGGCCACGCTGCTCGAGGGTCCGACCGACGGCATCAACCCCGGATCGGAGCTGGTGCTCCGCATTTCCCACCCGATGCTCACCGGCCTCGTGCCGCGTCCGGTGCCTCGCGTGGGCGCCTCGTGGCGGGTGCGTCACGTCGAGTTCGACGACGGGCGGCTGTTCGTCGACGAACAAGTGAGCGGCCCGTTCCGCAGCTGGCGGCACGAGCACCACTTCGCCGATGCCCCGGACGGGGGCACCACGATCACCGACCGGGTGCACTGGGAGTTGCCGCCGCTCCCCACCGGCCTCGACGAGACGGTCGCCACCCACGAGTTGCGGCGGCTGTTCGCGTTCCGTGAACACCAACTGCGCGAGGATCTCGCCCTGCACGCCCGGTTGGGCGCGTTGCCGGCCCAGGTGCTGGTGAGCGGGGCGTCCGGCCTGATCGGCACCCAGGTGGTCGCGCTGCTCACCACCGGCGGGCACCGGGTGACCCGGCTGGTGCGTCACGACCCCCGCTCCGACGATGAGGCCCGGTGGGCTCCGGAGGACGGCGCGATCGACGCCGACGCGGTCGCGGCCGCGGAGGCGGTCGTCCATCTCGCGGGCGAGAGCATCGGCGGGCGGTTCACCGCCGCGAAGAAACGGCGGATCCTCGCCTCGCGGGTCAACGGCACCCGCACCGTCGCCGATGCCATCGAGAGGTCGGGACGCCGGCAGGTGCTGGTGCAGGCGTCCGCGATCGGCATCTACGGCGCGCGGCGTCCGGGAGAGCTGCTCGACGAGCAGTCGGCCCCCGGTGACGGGTTCCTCGCCGAGGTGGTGCGCGCGTGGGAGGCCGCAGCGGCCGCGGCCGACGGGCGGACCGTGTTCCTGCGCACCGGCATCGTGCTCAGCGAGGGCGGTGGCGCGCTGCTGCCGATGCTGCCGCTGTTCCTCGCCGGGGCGGGCGGCCCGCTGACCGACCCCCGCGCGTGGATGAGTTGGATCACCCTCGACGACATGGCCCGCGCCTACGTGCACGCCCTGTTCACCAGCGAACTCAGCGGGCCCGTCAACGCGGTGGCCCCCGAACCGGTGACGGCCGGAGAGTTCGCCCGGGGCCTCGGCCGGGCGCTGCGGCGTCCGGCACTGCTGCGGACCCCGGGCTTCGGGCCCGCCCTGGTGCTCGGAGCCGAAGGGAAGGACCAGCTCATCGACACCAACCAGAGGGTGGGTGTGGGCAAGCTGCTCGCCAGCGACTTCCACTTCGGTGAACCCACCCTCTACTCCGCGCTGCAGCACGTCACCCGGCACGACGAGCGCGGGTGATCCACCGGCGAGGGGTTCCCTGCCAGGGCGTGGACACCGCCCCCGGGCAGCGGGAGGATCGAAGAAACCGACCATGCGGAAAGGACAACCATGCAGTACACGCACCTGGGCCGCACCGGCCTGACGGTTTCGCGGCTGGTGTTGGGAACCATGAACTTCGGACCCCACACGCAGGAGGCCGACGCCGACGCGATCATGAGCCGCGCCCTCGATGAGGGCGTCAACTTCTTCGACACGGCCAACGTCTACGGTGGCGTCGAGCACCGCGGCTGGACCGAGGAGATCGTCGGACGCTGGTTCCAGCAGAGCGGACGCCGCGACGAGGTCGTGCTCGCCACCAAGGTCTACGGCAACATGTCCGACCGGCCCAACGACTCGAAACTGTCGGCGGTCAACATCCGCCGTGCCGTCGACGCGTCGCTGAAGAGGCTGCAGACCGACCACATCGACCTGTACCAGATGCACCACATCGACCGGCAGACGCCGTGGGACGAGCTGTGGCAGGCGATGGACACCCTCGTCGCCCAGGGCAAGATCCTCTACGTCGGCTCGTCGAACTTCGGCGGCTGGCACATCGCCGCCGCGTGCGAGGCTGCCCGGGCCCGCCACTCGCTGGGACTGGTGAGCGAGCAGTCGCTGTACAACCTCGCCGCCCGCCAGATCGAGCTCGAGGTGCTGCCGGCAGCACGTCACTACGGTCTCGGCGTCATCCCGTGGTCGCCGCTCGCCGGTGGCCTGCTCGGTGGCGTGCTGGCCAAGGACCGCGCCGGGGAACGCCGCTACGACGAACGGACCCGCCAGCGGGTCGAGTCGATGAAGGACCAGCTGCAGCGCTGGGAGGACTTCTGCGCCGACCGCGGTCAGGAGCCGGGCGACGTCGCGCTGGCCTGGCTGTTGCACCAGCCGGGCGTCACCGGCCCGATCATCGGCCCCCGCACGATGGAGCAGTTCGAGGGTGCCCTGCGGGCACTCGACATCACGCTCGACGACGCGGCGCTCACGACGCTCGACGAGATCTTCCCCGGACCCGGCGGAGAGGCCCCCGAGGCGTACGCCTGGTGAACCCCTGGTGGCGCAGGGGGTCGGCACTGGGGGCACGGGTCCGGTGTCCCCCAGCAGGTGACTAAGGTGTTCGGCTGTGACGACAACACGTTCCGACCTGCCACTGCTGTTCCAGCCGATCACCCTGCGCCGGCTCACCGTACGCAACCGCGCCTGGGTGTCACCGATGTGCCAGTACGCCGTCGACGCCCGTGACGGCGTCCCCAACGACTGGCACGTCGTGCACTACGGAAGTCTCGCCGTGGGTGGCTTCGGCCTGGTGATGACCGAGGCCACGGCGGTGACGCCCGAGGGCCGGATCAGCCCCGAGGACACGGGCCTGTGGAACGACGACCAGGTGCGGGCCTGGCGGCGGATCACCGACTTCGCCCACGCGCACGCGACCGCGATGGGCGTGCAACTGGCCCACGCCGGCCGCAAGGCGAGCACCGTCCGCTGGTGGCCGACCGAGACGCCGGGGATCGTGCCGGCGTCCGAGGGTGGGTGGCAGGTGGTGGGCCCGACCAGCGCGCCCGGCGACGGCGTCGAGGCGGCCCATGCCGTGCACGCCCTCAGCGACGACGGGATCCGGGGCGTCATCGATGCGTTCGCCGCCGCCGCCCGGCGCGCCCGGGACGCCGGGTTCGATGCGGTCGAGGTGCACGCCGCCCACGGCTACCTGTTGCACCAGTTCTATTCCCCGCTGTCCAACACCCGCACCGACCGCTGGGGTGGCGACTTCGACGGCCGGACCCGTCTCGTTCGCGAGGTGGCCCGGGCTGTGCGCGCCGCCTGGCCGGACCACCTGCCGGTGTTCGTGCGGCTCTCCGCGGTCGACTGGCGCGACGACGGTTGGCAGCTCGAGGACTCGGTGCGCCTCGCCGCCGATCTGAAGCTGCTCGGGGTCGACCTCATCGACGCCTCGAGCGGCGGCGTCGCCCAGGCGAGCATCCCCGCCGGTCCCGGCTACCAGGTGCCGTTCGCCGAGGGCATCCGCCACGGCGCCGGCATCCCGACCGCCGCGGTCGGCATGATCACCGGCTCCGACCAGGCCGAGGAGATCCTCGAGCAGGGCCGTGCCGATGTCGTCCTGCTGGCCCGTCAGGCGCTGCGCGACACGAACTGGCCGCTGCGCGCGGCCCACGAGTTGGGCGTCCCGGCCTCCGATGCGCCGTGGACGCCGGCTCGCTGGCGCGGCACCTGGCACTGAGCCGAGAATGCCGGACGCCACGGAGTTCGACTGGC